>CAMHRD010000179.1 GCA_946187365.1 uncultured Bacteroidales bacterium | reverse complement strand
TTACCTTATCATCTACACCGTTCTGCTCTCCCAAAAGTTTTTTCAGAGCCAGAAGAACTTCACTCCTCTCATCTGCTGCCTTGTATCCGTTAACAAGCAGAGTGTCACAGGCCTCCTTGTTAAAACTCATAGTTCCAAACTTAGAGACGTCCGGCTTTATGTAGATGTTAACGTCCTTCTTATTCTCCAGAAACTTCTCGTTACCCATAAGGCTAATGAGCTGAAGCAGAATAGCATCCAGAGATTCCAAATCATCCCCGGAGATAAGGTCAGACTGCACGTCCACGCCAATCACAATATCCGCACCCTTCTTTCTTGCAACATCCACCGGGAAGTTGTTTACCACTCCGCCGTCTACCAGCACCTTGCCCTCTATCTTTACAGGAGCAAAGAATCCCGGAATGGACATACTTGCCCTCATACAGAGCGGTAGGTGACCGTGATCCAGCACAACCTCATCTCCCGTTGAGAGATCCGTTGCAATGCAGGCAAACGGAATAGGAAGTTTGTCAAAGCTTATAGAGTCCTGATACCCCACTGCCAGGCCGTTAAGAAGGTTCAATACGTTGTTTCCGTTGCAGAATCCGCTTGGGAAGTTTTTAAGGATGGAGCCGGCTCCTTCCTCCTCTTTTTTGCCTCTGAGTTCTTTAAAGTCCGCACCAAACGGTATGCTTATAAAGTATTTCTCCTCAGACATTTTCTTGGAGAAACTCACGTCCGAACGCTGCACGCTGTTAGAGAGCAGATAGGACCAGTCTGCATTGGAAACTATTGTGTCCATCTGTTTGGAGTCATACCCCATTGCGTAGAGGCCTCCAACCAGGGAACCTATTGATGTTCCAACAATTACATCCGGTCTGATACCAACCTCCTCCAACTTTCTTATCACTCCTATGTGAGCCACACCCTTTGCTCCTCCGCCGCAGAGAACCAATCCCACCTTTACCTTCTTCTTTTTTCCCGATGGATTACCGTCATTATCCATTCCGTTTTCAGCATAGATGAAAGATGAAACAAGGAGCATTAAAACTACCAGGGAATACTTCATTAACGCCTTCATAATATGTAACTTAAAGTGGTTATTCATTCTATTTATTTCTCTCCTTTATACCGCTAAGCATGCCGCAAGCTGCCTCTATATCCTGCCCTCTGGAGGCTCTGAGTGTAGCAACCACTCCCGCCTTCTGAAGTCTCTCTTCAAACCTCTCAATCACAGCCATATCTGACGGCACAAACTCGGTATCTCCAATATCGTGGAACCTTATGAGATTCACTCTGCACTCCAGCCCACGGAGCATCTTAACAAGAGCATCCGCATGGCGCAAAGAGTCATTAAGTCCCTTAAACATTATATATTCAAAACTTACCCTACGCTGGCCTGTAAAGTCATATCTTTTAATGATTTCCATTGTCTTCTCCAATGGAAATCCTTTCTCCGTAGGTATCATCAATGCCCTCTCCACAGAAAATGGGTTATGCAAAGAGATTGCAAGATGAGCCTTGCACCCATCCAGAAATTTCTCAAGCGGAGAGACCTCTCCCTTAACAAGAGAGCTGTTCACCCCTATTGAACTGAGAGTTATCCTTTTAGGGCTCCAGCCAACACCCCACTCTGCAGTCAGGCACTCTATTGCCCTAAGCACCTCACTGAGATTGTCCAGCGGCTCTCCCATCCCCATAAATACCGCATTGGTAAGGAGTTCAGCCTCCTCAATAAAGAAAAACTGTGAGAGAATCTGAGCGGCATCCAGGTTACCCTTAAACCCCTGCCTTCCCGTCATGCAGAACTTGCAGCCCATTTTGCAGCCTCTTTGAGATGAGACGCATAGAGTGTAACGCTCCTCATCGGGAATCATCACCGCCTCCACAAATGAGCCGCAGTCAAAGAGGTACTTCTTGGTTCCGTCCCTGCTTACCGCGGTATATGAGGGCATCACCGCCCCCACCTCAAACCGTTCCGCCAAAACGCTCCTTGTCTTAAGTGAGAGGTTTGTCATTAAATCTATGGAAGAGACCCTTTTACGGTAGAGCCAGTCTGCAATCTGCTTTGCTGAGTATGAAGGAAGTGAGAGCTCAGAGCAGAGTTCCCTCAATTCATCCAAAGATTTGCCTAACAGTTTCTCCTTCATACCCTCCAAAGATAGATAAATCTTGCCAAAAGAGGGGACATTTTGAAAAAATTTAAACATTGACAAAACCTGTCAATTGGAGGATTTAATTTTGCAGTGAAAATGATTGAAGAAAGCAACCAAATTTGAGTATATTTGTAGAGTTATTACTAACAATTAAAAAAATATAGATTATGGCTAAAGAGAAAGTAGCTGCCGATGTGCAGAGCGAGAAAGTTAACGCAGAGAAGCTTAAGGCCTTACAGGCTACACTGGACAAGATTGAGAAAGATTTCGGCAAGGGGACGATAATGAAACTGGGAGACCAGCCAAAGTTTGATGTGTCCATAATCCCTTCCGGATCAATTTCTTTGGACCACGCATTAGGAATTGGAGGTTATCCGAGAGGAAGAGTAATTGAGATTTATGGCCCGGAGAGCAGCGGTAAGACAACCCTTGCTATCCACGCTATTGCCGAGGCTCAGAAACAGGGCGGCATTGCCGCTATCATTGATGCGGAGCACGCATTTGACAGAACATACGCTAAGAAGCTGGGTGTCAACGTAGATACGCTTCTTATCTCTCAGCCGGACAATGGAGAGCAGGCGTTGGAGATTGCAGACTCTCTTATCCGTTCAGGTGCAGTAGACATTGTTGTTATAGATTCCGTTGCAGCACTTACGCCAAAGGCTGAGATTGAGGGAGATATGGGAGACAGCAAGATGGGCCTCCAGGCAAGATTGATGAGCCAGGCTCTCCGCAAACTTACTGCAAATATCAGTAAAACAAATACTTGCTGCATCTTCATCAATCAGTTGAGAGAGAAGATTGGTATTATGTTCGGTAATCCGGAGACCACAACCGGAGGTAATGCACTTAAGTTCTACGCCTCCGTCCGTCTGGATGTCAGAAAGTTGACCCAACTTAAAGACGGAGATGACGCTACCGGTAACCGTGCAAGAGTTAAGGTGGTTAAGAACAAGATGGCTCCTCCTTTCCGCAAGGCAGAGTTTGATATCGTATTCGGTGAGGGTATCTCCAAGGTTGGAGAGATTGTAGACCTCGGTGTTGAGTTTGATATCATCCACAAGAGCG
>CAMHRD010000178.1 GCA_946187365.1 uncultured Bacteroidales bacterium | reverse complement strand
CAACAGGAAACATCTACGAGGATGTGGTTCAGGCTCAGGCTGCGGCACGCCAGGGTGCTGATATCATTGCAGTTATACGTACAACGGGTCAGTCACTTCTGGACTATGTTCCTTACGGTGCAACAACTGAAGGATTCGGAGGAACCTTTGCAACGCAGGAAAACTTCCGCATAATGCGTAAGGCGTTGGACGAGGTAGGTGAGGAACTGCACCACTACATCCGTCTATGTAACTACTGCTCAGGGCTTTGTATGCCGGAGATTGCCATTATGGGTGCTCTTGAGGGGTTGGACGTTATGCTTAACGACGCCCTCTACGGTATTCTCTTCAGAGATATCAACATGCAGAGAACCCTCATTGACCAGTACTTCTCCAGAATAATAAACGGTTTTGCAGGCGTTATCATCAATACCGGTGAGGATAACTACCTTACAACGGCAGACGCTATTGAGGCTGCCCATACAGTATTGGCCTCAGACCTTATAAACGAGCAGCTTGCGCTCTTTGCAGGACTGCCTGAAGAGCAGATGGGACTGGGGCACGCTTTTGAGATGGATCCTATGCACAAGAACGGATTCCTTCTGGAACTTGCTCAGGCTCAGATGACAAGAGAGATATTCCCTAAGGCTCCGCTTAAATATATGCCGCCTACAAAGTTTATGACCGGTAACATCTTCAGAGGTCATATTCAGGATGCGCTCTTTAACATTGTGGGTATCTGGACGCACCAGGGAATTCAGCTTCTGGGTATGCCTACCGAGGCTATCCACACTCCGTTTATGAGTGACCGTTTCCTCTCAATTGAGAATGCAAGATATATCTTCAACAATATGCACGATATTGGAGAGGAGGTTGAATTCAAGGAGGACGGTATTATACGTAACCGTGCTAAAGAGGTGTTGGACAACGCAATAGCATTGCTTACCGAGATGACCACAGAGGGTCTTTTCAACACTCTGGAGCAGGGTAAGTTCGGAGACGTTAAGCGTCCTAAGAACGGAGGTAAAGGATTGGACGGCGTTACCGAGAAGGGTGCCAACTATTTCAATCCATTTGTTGAACTAATGAAAGGGAGGAAGTAAAGATGAGTGAAGGTCTGTATTCAATGGAGGCCAAGAACTATGACAAGACGCTTGACCTGAAGAAAGTAAAGCCTTACGGAGATACCATGAATGACGGAAAGGTGCAACTGAGTTTCACCCTTCCGGTTCCGGCTGGTCCGGAGGCAATAGAGGCTGCCAAGCAGCTCATTAAGAAGATGGGATTTGAGAATCCGCTGGTGGTCTTCTCCCAGGAACTGACCCCGGGCTTCACCTTCTTTAACTGTTACGGAAGTCTCACTCACACTGTTAATTACGCAGATATCTACGTTCCAAAGGTAGATTCCAAAGTGATGAGTATGGAGGCTACGGACGAGTTCATCTCCCAGAAGATAGGACGTCCGCTGGTGGTTGTGGGAGCAAGTACCGGCACGGATGCGCATACCGTTGGTATTGATGCAATTATGAACATGAAGGGATATGCGGGTCACTACGGATTGGAGAGATACAAGATGATTGAGGCGCATAATTTGGGAAGCCAGGTGCCTAATGAGGAGTTCCTTGCAAGGGCTATAGAACTCAAGGCGGATGCGCTTCTGGTATCTCAGACAGTAACTCAGAAAGATGTTCACATTCAGAACCTTACAAACCTTATAGAGCTGATGGATGCTGAAGGGCTGAGAGATAAGATGATAGTGGTTTGCGGAGGCGCCAGAATCTCACACGAGCTCGCAAAAGAGCTGGGTTATGATGCGGGATTCGGAACCAACACATATGCGGATGATGTGGCCTCTTTCATTTGCGAGGAATATGTAAAAAGACACAATAAATAACTAAAACATTTTAAAATATAGGATTATGGATAAACAACAAATCAGAGAGTTTATTGCAAAACGTGCCGCTCTGGAGATTAAAGACGGTGACGTTGTAAATCTTGGAATTGGACTTCCTACTCTTATTCCTAACTATCTACCTGAGGGTGTTACTGTTACAATCCAGTCTGAGAACGGTTGCCTTGGTATGGAGGCGGATCCTGCTCTTAGCGGAGGTAAGAGAGATACCCACTGGATTGATGCCGGCGGCGGATATATCTCATACGAGAAGGGTGCCGCTTCATTTGACTCTGCAACAAGCTTTGGTATGGTTAGAGGCGGTCACATCAACGTTACTTTCCTGGGCGCTTTGGAGGTAGACGAGAAGGGTGACCTTGCTAACTGGATTATCCCTGGAAAGAAGGCTCCGGGAATGGGTGGCGCAATGGACCTTTTGGTTGGCGCTAACAAGGTGATTCTCACCATGGAGCACACTGCAAAGGGCAACCCAAAGATTCTTAAGAAATGCCATCTTCCGTTAACAGCTGCAGGCCAGGTAAATATGATCATCACTGAGATGGGTGTTATGAACATCACTCCTGAGGGAATAGTTCTGAGCGAGATCAACCCTGAGTTTACGGTTGAGCAGGTTCAGGCTGCAACGGAGGCTACTCTTATCATTGCCAAGGACTTAAAGAAGATTGAACTTTAAATTTACTAATATGGATTTTGAACTGACTAAATCTCAAAAACTGTTTCAGCAGATGATAAGGGAGTTTGCCGAGAAAGAGGTAAAACCCATTGCTGCTGAGGTAGATGAGGAGGAAAAATTTCCTACCGAGAATGTCAAGAAACTTGGCGCTCTCGGAGTTTTGGGTATTCCGACTCCAAAGAAATACGGCGGAGCAGGTGGAGACCACGTAATGTATACCGTTGCAGTTGAGGAACTTTCCAGAGTTTGTGCAACTACCGGTGTTATTGTTTCCGCTCACACCTCCCTCTGCGAGGATGCTATCCTTGATAACGGAACAGAGGAGCAGAAGATGAAGTACCTTCCTAAACTTGCAAGCGGCGAGTGGATTGGTGCATTCGGTCTTACTGAGCCTAATGCAGGAACAGACGCTTCCGCTCAGCAGACTATGGCTGTTGAGGACGGTGACAGTTACATCCTTAACGGAACAAAGATCTTCATCACCAACGCAGGTGAGGCAGATGTTTATGTAATTGCCACAATGACAGATAAATCCAAGGGTAACAAGGGTATCACAACCTTCATAGTTGAAGCTACTACTCCTGGTTTCTCAATTGGTAAGAAGGAGCACAAGATGGGTATCCGCGGTAGTGCTACCTGCGAG
>CAMHRD010000177.1 GCA_946187365.1 uncultured Bacteroidales bacterium | reverse complement strand
GCATAGAGAATAAGATCCGCTCTTTGGAGCATCTTTCTTCCTCTTACGGAGACAAGGTCCGGATCTCCCGGCCCCGCTCCCACAATCTCAATATGCGGATGAGGCAGAAACTCTGCATCAACTGCTGCGGCAACAGTCCAGTTTGCACCCTTCTGTTTTGTGAGCAGGAGTGTTGGATTAGCTGATGCCAGAACTGCAGAAGCCTCTGATACGGAAGGAGTTCCAACACATCTCTCAACAACCTCACTCGGCGTTGGAACGACAACGGTTGAGAGTTCTTCAGATGTAAAGAAGTGAGTTTTAAACTCCCTCTCCAACTCCTTTACAACCGGCTCATCTCTCTTAATCTCAGCAGATGAAATGGAGGCTATTGCCTCACGGCAGATGCCTTTATCTTTTAACACTGAGAAGATTTCCTCAATGACTTTACTTACCGGAGAGGCCTCTCTTGCAAGCCCCAATCCTATGTGTATACATTTAGGAACCCACTGTATATTAGCAATCTGAAGCGAGCGTCTTATTGGAGAGACTGTTAGCAGAAGAGAGAACTTTGAGAGTTCTATATCTTCAAACCTGTAGAATACTTTGACGTTGCCTGCAAGGTTCTCCTCCATCCAGCGGGTGCCGTCACAATGCGCTTCAATCAGAAGCGCGGTTGGTTTACCCTCAGCGTAGAGGATTATCTGAGAGTTTAGTTCATCACTCTCCTGGCTCCAACCGAATCTCTTTGCAAGAAGATCCAAAGGCCAGAGCCCGCTACCGTCTGTCTGTGTGGTAATTACAGGGCGAGCCTTTAACGCCGTTGAGAGGTTGACTGCAATATCATTTGCCCCTCCAACGTGGCCGGAGAGAACTGATATTACGTTCTTTCCCAAAGAGTCTGAACAGAGAACTGCAGGGTCTCTGTGTTTATCCTTTAAGAGAGTAGCAATTGTTCTGACGCAGATTCCCATTGCCCCAACAAAGAGGAAGCAGTCATAGGAGTTCCAACGCTCTGCAACCTCACTCCTTGAGATTATCTCTGCGCTGAGAACTGCAGCGGCCTTTTCTGCCGTCTGCCTTCCCTGTTCAGATATCAATACAACTGCCGCTTTCATAACTTCTCCGCCTTTAAAATATCTATTGGGTTGTTGTTTCCGAGCTCAATGTGAACAGGCTCGTTTAACTTCATATTCAGCTCTTTGGCCGTAGCATTAAAGGCATCCTCACTCTCCTTTGTAACGCTGTTGAATACAATGCAGCCTCCCTCTGTAAGATGGCTGTAAACCCTCTCCATAATCTCCTTCAGTTTTCCTCCATGGCCCCCAATAAAGGCGGCATCACAGAATCTCTCTTCAATATCTGCAGTAAGGAAATCTCCAATAATAAACTCTATTCCCGGAGCGGAGAACTTTTTGGAGTTGCTCTCCATAAGTTCCCTCCCCTCCTCTCTGATTTCAAAGGAGAGGATGTTCAGATGAGGAAATGCAAGGCGTGCCTCAATACTTATGCTGCCCGTGCAAAAGCCTATGTCCCAGAAGTTTTTGGCGGAGTAGAGATTCAGTTGCTGCAGAGTAAGAAGCCTGATTGGCATCTTGGTAATCATCCTGCTCCTTCCGTTCAGAAGGTTGAACTCGCTCTCATCTATTCCGAACCTTCTTTTTGGAGGGTTCTCTTTTATGGTAAGAATGAGTGAGTTGGGATGGCGGAAACTCTTCTCTGCCGCCTCCTGCAAAGAGAGACGGTAAAGCCTCTGCTCACTAGGATTTCCCAGATGTTCTCCCACATACATTGAGTAAAAATCAAAGCCGTACTCCAACATTCTCTTTGCAACCGCAGCGGGGGTCTTCTCTCTATCTGTCAGAACACCAATCTTTTCCCTGTGCTCAATAAGAGCATTGTCAAACTCCTTCCACTCCCTTCCGGTAAGAGAGACAATATGCATATCGTGATACGGAAGAGTGAAGGCGTGAGAGAGCATCTGCAGAGAGTTGAAGTATGGGTATACCTTCATATCCACCTCAGGCATAACCCTTTTAAGAGTTGAGCCGAATCCGAAAAAGAGCGGATCTCCGGAGGCAAATATTACTATGTGGTCATTTATATCGCTATAGATTTTATAGACATTTTCCAGCGGAACAGTGATATCCACCCACTTGCTCTCTTTTGGAAGAAGGGGCTCAACTATGGTGTGGTGGCGCTTTCCGCCTGAGAAGAATCTGGCAGTTGAGATGACCTTCAGAATCTCCTCACTGAAGTGAGGGGAGGGAGAGTCAGACATTCCTATTATGGTGAAACTCAGTGCCATTATAAATCTCTGCCCGGGTTGAGGGCTTTAGCGTCATCAAAGGTGAGAACGGCGTTGCAAAGGGTTGCCGCCAGGTTGCTTCCACCCTTGCGCCCTCTAACTACAATCTTTGGAATATCCTTAAACGGCATTACCATGTGCTTTGATTCACAGACGTGTACAAAGCCCACAGGTGCGGCAATTATTCCCGCCGGATGAGCCTTGCCTTTACGGATTAGAGAGCAGAGTTCCATAAGGGCGGTTGGTGCGTTGCCGAATGCAAAGAGAGCATTCGGATGCTCCTCAACCGCGAGCCTTATTCCCGCCTGCGTTCTTGTAATATTCTCTGCCTCCGCCATTTGTGCAACCCCATCATCTGTAAGGTAACACTTTGCCTCTATTCCCAAGCGGGCCAAAGCACCCTTTCTTATTCCGGTTGCCGCCATGGTAACATCCGTTACAATGGTCTTGAGTTCTCCGCTTTTGACTTTGTTGAAGATTCTTTCAACCGCCTCATTATCTGTATAGAGTATCTCCTCCATCTCAAAATCTGCGGTGGTGTGTATTGCGTGGAGCAGAGCCCATTTGTGGCCCAGCGGATAATCCTTTCTCTTGAGTTCGCTCTCTATTGTGCGGAAACTCTCATTCATTATCTGACGCCCCAGCTTTGTATTCTCTTTAGGAGCCTCTTCAAGTTCCTCTGCGTGCGCGGTATAATAGCCTCTCGGAGTGATGAATACACCATTCTCCGTGTATGACTGGGAGTTACCTATTATTAGCACGGTGAACATATCCACCTCCTCAGGGTTGAGAGCGGAGAGGGTTGTCACCCACACCTTCTGCTCCTCTCTTCCCGCCTGTCTTACACAACCTACCGGAGTGGAGAGAGAACGTCCCTCCTCAATAAAAATCTCCACAAGGCGGTAGAGCTGCCAGTAGCGCCCATTGCTCTTGG
>CAMHRD010000176.1 GCA_946187365.1 uncultured Bacteroidales bacterium | reverse complement strand
ATCAACACCCGTCATCTTATTCTGTCAATTAACAAAATCTACCAGGCAAGATGACAACGCTACTCAACACAATGTACACTCAAATTACACCGGAAGGTATAATTGACAGATATCCAAACAGCTACAATCACTTCGTATTGCCGTTTGTAATAGGTATCAGTTTCATTATAGTCTATCTTTTGATAGGTCTTATAAGGATACTATACCACCTTACTGCGGAGGATAGAAAGAAACTTTTGGTATCTATATTCACTCCTAAAACCGCGGTAAAGAACATTAAGGATATATTCTGTGACTGCCTGATACACACTAAGATATGGAAGAGAAAGCCCCTACTCGGCTATATGCACTCTGCCATAGCCTTTGGCTGGTTCATGCTTATAGTTTTGGGCCATATTGAGGTTGCTCTCTTTGCACCGCGCCACCTCGATTCCGTTGCGGACGGAGCCCTCTACTACCCTATCTTCTACCGTTTCTTTATTTGGATGTCTCCTGAGCATGAGACTCTTAGAGGAAGTCTCTTCTTCTTCCTGATGGATTTCTTTTTGCTCTATGTACTATCCGGTATTGCTCTGGCAATGTACAAGAGGGTTCGCTCAATTGCATTGGGAATGAGGCACACCACCAAACCCTCCCTTGCAGACCGTGTGGCTCTCTACTGCCTCTGGGCTATATTCCCATTACGCCTTCTGGCTGAAGGTTTTACTGCAGACCTTAGCGGCGGCAGTTTTCTTACAAGGCCGCTCAACTGGCTCTTTAAGAGCTTCTTTGGCAACGAACTCAATTTCCTCCCGACATGGTGGCTATACTCTATCTGCCTGGGACTCTTCTTTTTGGCTATGCCTTTCAGCCGCTATATGCACATCCTGACGGAGCCACTGCTCATATTGATGCGCAATGCCGGTCTTAAGGTTCGCAAGCCAAGAAAGGGATTTGCGGAGGCGGAAATCTACGCCTGCTCAAGTTGCGGCCTCTGCCTGGATGCCTGCCCTATGAACACACAGAAGAAGAATCTCAAGTACTCATCCGTGTACTTTATTAGATTCTTAAGAAGGCATAATGAAAAGAAAGTTAAGGAGATAGCAGAAAAGTGCCTGATGTGCGGCAAGTGCTATGCCCTTTGCCCTGTGGGAGTAAATTCACCGGATATCAGAAGAGCTTTGAGAGAGACAAGCAATACCAAATTGTCTTATGATTACGCTCCTATGGATAAATTCAGCCTCCCTGTTGAAGGTGATCAAAAGGCTGATATAATGTATTTTGCAGGGTGTATGTCTCACCTTACTCCAAAGATAATAAAGAGCGTTACCACTCTTTTGGAGAGTGCGGGCAAGAAGTTCATATTTGCAGACAGGGAGGGAGGAATCTGCTGCGGCCGTCCTATGCTTCTGGCCGGACGCACGGAGGCTGCCAAAGAGCTCATTTCCAAGAACAAGAAGATGATAATGGAGAGCGGATGCAAGATTCTGCTTCTCTCCTGCCCTATATGTTACAAGGTATTCAAGGATGATTATGACCTTAAGGACATAAGGATTCTCCACTACACCCAGTATATGAACGAGCTTATAGAGAAGGGAGAACTGAAAGTTACAAAGGGCAGTCTCTCAATGGTTTATCATGATCCTTGCGAACTTGGCAGAGGGTGCGGTGTATATGAGGAGCCGCGTAATGTACTGAAAGCCATCGGGGAACTTAAGAAGGCGGAGAAGGAGAGAGATGAAAGTATCTGCTGCGGAGGAAGTTTGGGTTCCCTCACTTTGGATAACAAAGACCGCGGTAAGATTGCGGAGAGTTCTATAGACAATCTCACGGCGGAGAATCCGCAGAGCATTGTTACCGCCTGTCCGCTCTGTTACAGGAGTTTCCGGGAGAAATCCCCTATCCCTGTAAAAGACTTTGCGGAAGTTGTATGTGAAAATATTAAAAGCAATTAATATGGAAATTAAACCCACAGCGTACAGATTACAGAACTGCTTGAGTGGCAGAGAGTTTGAGGATACAGGCTGGCTTATGGCAGATCCTGAGGATTCCAGAAATTCCCTAATCAGAGCCATTTATGAGAAGAAGCATATTGAGTTTAAGGATGACTCCTACGGCATATACAAGTTTGCAGACTGGATGCCTATAGGCCGTATGCTTAAAAACTCCTGTGCTCCAATTACTTATAAGAGCAAGAAGTTGGCAGAGAAACTCAATTTGAAGAATCTCTATATCACCTTCAGTGGCTGGTGGCCGGAGATTGGAGCCAAAATGAGAACCTGCTCTTTTAAGGAGACAGAGGCCTACTCCGTATGCGGCCGTCTGCCAGAAGATAACAAGAGGATTCTGGTTGTGGCCTCTGCGGGCAACACCGCCCGTGCCTTTGCACAGGTCTGCTCAGACAACAACATTCCGCTGGTAATTGCCATACCGGAGGACAATATAGGTGCTCTCTGGTTTAAGGAGCCGCTAAATGATTGCGTAAAGATTATCTGCCCTCCAAAGGGAAGTGACTACTTTGACGCCATTGCCCTCGCCGCAAAACTCAACGCTTCAGAACTCTTTATGGAGGAGGGCGGTGCAAAGAACGTGGCAAGAAGAGACGGAATGGCAACCACGGTTCTCTCTGCAGCTCAGGTAATTGGAGAAATTCCGGACGCCTATTTTCAGGCTGTGGGAAGCGGTACCGGTACAATTGCAGCATACGAATCCAACCTCCGCCTTAAGGCAGACGGAAGGTTCGGAGACAAAATAATGAAGCTCATTCCTTCACAGAATGTTCCTTTCACCCCAATGTATGACGCCTGGATGATGCGCAGTCGCGCACTTCCTCAGTTTGACGAGGAGGATGGCAGAAGGAGGGCCCTTATGATTAAGGCCAGCGTTCTTTCCAACCGCAAACCGCCATATTCCGTTCCGGGAGGTCTCTTTGACGCTCTGGTTGCTACCAACGGAGAGTTCCAGAAGGCCACAAACGGAGAACTTACGGAGGCCTGCGATATGTTTGAAGAGCTGGAGGGAATAGACGTCCATCCTGCTGCCGGTGTAACCATCGTGAGTCTTATAAAGGCCCTAAAGGAGAATCAGGTCTCCCCTCAGCAGACAATAATGCTCAATATTACGGGGGGCGGCGAGCAGCGTTTTAAGAGAGAGTTCAAATTTGTAAGTACAAAGCCGGATTTGGTTATGAGTCCGGAAAGCAGCTCAGCAGAGGTTGTTGAGAGGGTTTCCGCTCTGTTTGGG
>CAMHRD010000175.1 GCA_946187365.1 uncultured Bacteroidales bacterium | reverse complement strand
TTAGGGTTGAACTGCTTAACAATCTTTGCCCAAAGCATTCTGGCAGCTCTCATCTTTGCAATCTCCATAAAGTGGTTGGTTCCAATTGCCCAGAAGAATGAGAGACGAGGAGCAAACTTATCTACCTCAATACCTGCCTTAATACCTGTTCTCAGATACTCCAGTCCGTCTGCAAGTGTGTAAGCCATTTCAATATCGTTAGTTGCACCGGCCTCCTGCATGTGGTAACCGGAGATGGATATTGAGTTGAACTTAGGCATGAACTGAGAAGTGTAAGCGAAGATATCTCCAATGATTCTCATAGAGAACTCAGGAGGGTAGATGTAAGTGTTACGAACCATGAACTCCTTAAGGATATCGTTCTGGATTGTTCCGGCCATCTCCTCAAGTTTTACTCCCTGCTCCAAACCTGCTACAATGTAGAAGGCCATAATAGGGAGAACGGCTCCGTTCATAGTCATTGAAACTGACATCTTTCCAAGAGGAATCTGGTCAAACAGAATCTTCATATCCTCTACGGAACAGATACTTACACCGGCCTTACCAACGTCACCCACAACTCTTGGGTTATCTGCGTTGTAACCTCTGTGAGTAGGAAGGTCAAACGCAACGGAAAGACCCTTCTGACCTGCAGCAAGGTTTCTTCTGTAGAATGCGTTAGACTCCTCTGCGGTGGAGAAACCAGCGTACTGACGTACGGTCCAAGGTTTCTGAACGTACATGGTGCTGTAAGGTCCTCTGAGGAAAGGCGCAACACCTGCTGCATAATGCAGATGCTCCATTCCTTCAAGGTCTTTTGCCGTATAGTTTGTCTTAACTGCAATCTTCTCAGCGGTATTCCAAAGAACCTCTTTCTTTGCACCCTTCTTAGCTGCAACAGCCTTGGTTGCAGGCTTGTATACTAAATCGTTAAATTTTGGACGCATAGTGTTTCCTCCCCTTATTTAATGAGTTTCTTCTGGTAATCCTTAAGTGTCTCAAGCACGTTGCTTCTTACACTTATGAAGTTGGTGATTCCCTTAGAAATAAGCTCGTCCTTGCAAGCGGGATCTCCCGCTACAACAACTATTGCCTTCTTTCCAATAATCTTGGCAATCTCCTGAACCTCATTCAAATACTCATCATCTGAAGAGCAAGCAACAACTATGTCTGCCTTAGCCTTCAAAGCGGCCTTGGCTCCCTCCTCAGGTGAGGAGAATCTGTTGTTGTCAACTACCTGGAATCCTGCCACAGCAAAGAAGTTGCAAGCGAACTGTGCTCTTGCTCTGCACATTGCAAGGTTTCCGTAAGTTACCATAAATGCCATTGGACGTTTAGGAGCCTTGTCTGTCTTGAATCTCAACTCCTCAAACGCCATAGCGCCTCTGTAAACCTCAAGAGGACGGCCAACCATTCCGGCCTTCTTCTTAGGGGCTGCCTTTCTGGTTACAATCTTCTTTGTAACCTCTTTCTCAACAACCTCCGTAAAGTTAGGGAACTGGTTGGTACCCAGAAGAGTATCTCTTCTTGTAGCAATGTTGGAATCTCTCTTAACGGAGGTCTCCTTTATTGCATCCTGAATCTTCTCTTTCTTAAATGCCTCAATGTATCCACCCTCTTTCTCAATTGCGTTGAAGAGATCCCAAGAGGTCTTTGCTACTGCATCAGTCAGTTCCTCAATGTAATAGGAACCAGCAGCAGGGTCCACAACCTTATTGAAATGAGACTCGTCCAAAAGAAGGCTCTGAACGTTTCTGGCAATTCTGTTTGAGAACTCACCAGGTTTCTTGTAAGCGTGGTCAAAAGGAAGAACCTCCATAGAGTCAACTCCTCCAACTGCACCGCTCATAGCCTCGGTGGTATCTCTAAGCATATTTACGTAAGGGTCATAAACGGTTTGGTTCCAAGCACTTGTAACTGCATGAACTTTAATCTTGCAGCTATCTTCTTTCTTGGCTCCGTAAGCCTTTACAATGTTAGCCCACAGAAGTCTCTCTGCGCGGAACTTGGCAATCTCCATAAAGTAGTTGCCGCTGATAGATACCGTAAACTTAATTCTCTTAGCAGCCTCATCTACCTTAACACCAGATTCGGTGAGAAGGTTGAGATACTCGCTGCCCATGTTCATACCAAATGCAAGTTCCTGAGTGATAGTACTTCCTGCATCGTTGAAAGCGTATGAGTAAACGCCAATGACGGTGATGTGAGGGAACTCTGCAACCATCTCCACCGCCTTAACCAGAAGTTTTTTAGCATCTGCCTTGCTGTACATTCCGGTAGCGTTAAGCTGCTTAAGCGGGTCATAATCAAATGAAGCCCTAACCTGTGAAGCCTTAACTTTACTCTCCTTAACGTAAGAGATGAAAGCCTTAAGAAGGTTAAGGTCTTTGCACCCTTTGAAGTTTACCTCAACTGCGCTGAGCGTAATATCTTTGAGCAGCGCCTTGAGGTCTGCCTTAAGAACCTTCTCCGTCTCGGACATATCAAATCCTACTGCGGTAACGCCCTTCATCATTCCGTCAAGTGCAAGAGCGTTTGCCTTCTTAAAGTCATTTTTTACCAGGTAATCCTGCCTGATAAGCCAGGTATTGTCATCTTTAGTGCCCCTGACAAACGGGAACTCTCCAGCCTTTCCACCAACATTCTTAAGACCTTTCAGATCTTCTTCACGATAGTAAGGCTGTACGGAAAATCCCTCCATTGTCCTCCATACCAGCTTCTTCTGATAGTCGGCACCTTTCAAATCTTTAACAATAGCCTCTTCCCACACCTCTTTGGGGACGGGAGGAAACTCAGTAAATAATTTCTCTGCCATTTTATTTAACTGTTATTTGATAGGTGTAATTAATAATTAATTCTGTTTCATCAATCAATTAACAAATATAACAAAATATCCTCATTTTTCCCATTAACTATAAGTTTTAGAAAAAATTTGGCAGTTCTCATTTTTTGCATATCTTTGCACCCCGCAAAAGAAAAAGGAGGTGGTATAACAGATGATTATAGTTCCTATCAAGGACGGCGAGAACATAGAGAGAGCATTAAAGAAGTTTAAGAGAAAGTTTGAGAAGACAGGTGTCATCCGCGAGCTCAGAGGTCGTAAGACTTTTGAGAAGCCTTCCGTTAAGAAGCGTGCGCAGTTGATGAAGGCTATCTATGTTAAGCACCTTCAGACAATTGAAGAGTAATACAACGACAGAGAATAAAAACAACCCCGGAAGTCAATCTAAACTTCCGGGGTTTTCTTTAATGAACA
>CAMHRD010000174.1 GCA_946187365.1 uncultured Bacteroidales bacterium | reverse complement strand
CCTCCTGGCGCTGCTCCTCCTGCAGTTGCCTCTCTTTGGCAATCCTTCCTTCACTGTCCGTAATGAAAGAGACCTCCTCCCTTCTCATATAGGAGATGGAGAAGATAAGAAGAACTATGATTAGCAGCAGATGGAATATTGCAGTGATATAGAGACCAATACGGCGGCTGCGTTTTTCTTTGTTGTCCATATTATTCTCCTTTGGTGAGGAGAGCCTTCTCAATGGTTGCTATCAAAATGCTTATAGCCACCGTGTTATGACCGCCCTGCGGAACAATGATATCTGCGTAACGCTTGCTCGGTTCTATGAACTGGAGGTGCATTGGCTTAACGGTCTCCTGGTAACGCTTCAAAACCTGCTGAACCGTCTTACCTCTCTCCTCAATATCTCTCTGAATTACACGGCCTAAGCGGTCATCTGCATCTGCATCTACATAGATGAGTATATCAAACATGTTTCTCAGTTCCTCATTTGTGAAGATAAGAATACCCTCAACTATAATGATAGTTGCAGGCTCTACGTGAACCGTCTCCGTGGTTGAGCGTGAGCATGTTATGTAGGAATAGACCGGTTGCTCCACACTCTGTCCGCTCTTCAGTTTTTTAATATCTGAAATCAGCAGATCAAAGTCTACGGAGTTAGGGTGGTCAAAGTTGTTTGCAGCCTTCTGCTCCGGAGTCATAAAACTACTGTCTTTGTAGTAAGAGTCCTGAGGCACAACTACAAAGTCTTCATTCTTAAAGTGATTCTTAAGTTTGCGGACTACCGTTGTCTTTCCGCTTCCGGTACCGCCGGCTATTCCTATGATTAACATACCTATTGTTTTTTGTCTGTTAGAATTCTGCGTTCTTTGGAGTTCTAGGGAACGGAATCACGTCTCTGATGTTCTGCATTCCTGTAACAAAGAGGAGCAGACGCTCAAAGCCAAGTCCGAATCCTGCGTGAGGACAGGTTCCCCAGCGACGGGTATCAAGGTACCACCAGAGGTTCTTGGTATCCATCTTAAGTTCCTCTATCCTCTTCATTATCTTCTCGTAAGAAGGCTCTCTCTCACTTCCGCCAATGATCTCTCCAATCTTAGGGAAGAGCACATCCATACCGCGCACGGTCTTTCCGTCATCATTCTGCTTCATGTAGAATGCCTTTATATCCTTAGGGAAGTCTGTAAGAATCACCGGTTTGCCAAAGTGCTTCTCCACAAGATATCTCTCATGTTCGCTCTGAAGGTCTGTGCCCCAGTGAACCGGGAACTCAAACTTCTCACCGCTCTTCTCAAGTATCTCAATAGCTTCCGTGTAAGTAACTCTCTGGAATGTAGTCTGAGTAACGCCCTTCATTCTCTCAATAAGCCCCTTGTCAAACATATCGTTGAGGAACTGGAGATCTTCTCCGCAGTTCTCCAAAGCGTAGTTAACCAGGTACTTAATGAAGTCCTCTGCAAGTTCCATGTTATCATTGTTGTCATAGAAAGCCATCTCCGGTTCAATCATCCAGAACTCTGCAAGGTGGCGAGGAGTGTTGGAGTTCTCTGCACGGAAAGTAGGACCAAAAGTGTAAATCTTTCCAAGTGCTGTTGCTCCCAACTCACCCTCCAGCTGACCGCTTACGGTAAGAGCAGTCTGCTTTCCAAAGAAGTCTGAAGAGTAATCAACCTCCCCCGTCTCTTTGGAGATTGGGATGTTCTTCAGATCCATTGTAGTAACCTGGAACATCTCACCTGCACCCTCGCAGTCACTCTCTGTAATAAGCGGTGTATGAAGATAATAGAAGCCGTGCTCATTAAAGTATTTGTGAATTGCAAAGGCCATTGCATTGCGGATTCTCATAACGCATCCAAAGGTATTGGTTCTCATTCTTATATGAGCAATCTCACGCAAAAACTCCATTGAGTGGCCCTTCTTCTGAAGAGGATAATCCATAGGATCTGCCTTTCCAAAAATCTCAATCTCTGTTGCCTGAACCTCCACGCTCTGTCCTTTACCCATGCTCTCAACAAGCATACCTTTAACGCACAGGCAGGCTCCGGTGGTTACATCTTTAAGCTGTTCCTCTGTGAACTTATCACCGGCGCAGACAACCTGCATATTGTTTATTGTACTACCGTCATTAAGTGCTATAAAAGAGACATTCTTGTTACCTCTTTTGGTTCTTACCCATCCTTTTACAACAACCTCACAACCAGGTCTTTCCTTAAGAAGTTGCTTAATGTTTTTTCTTGTAAATTCTCCCATATCTCTTAGTTTTATTTCACGTATTTTCTAATTGCTTCTGCCCAAATCTTATATCCGTCCTGCGTAAGATGGAGTCCGTCTCTGGTAATGTTAGGATTGAGAACCTGCTCAGATGCAGGAAGTTTCAAATCCTCAGGTCCGTTTGTTAGGAAGAGCGGATAGAGTTCAATGAAGGTAACCTTCTCCTCCTTTGCCATCTCCTTCAGTTTTGCATTAATCTCAGAGAACATTGCAGTCTTTCCTGTAAGAAGTCTGTATCTCTTAAAGCTCTCGTTAATAGGGAGCAGACTCTGCAGATATATCTTGGTCTTAGGACTCTCTCTCTTAATTCTCTTTACAACGCCAATGATTCCGTTGGCAATGGAATCTGCTGTAAGATCATGACTTACATCGTTTGCTCCGGTAAGGAAGAATATTGTCTTTGGCTGGCCCGGAAGTATCTGATCCAGACGGGCGTCTATACCTCCAAAGGTATCACCAACTATTCCGCGGTTACGGATTGCACCACCCTTTTTTGCAAGTTTTTCATTTACGTCTGCAAAGTAATCTGCCCATTTTCCGCCCTCTGTAAGAGAGTTGCCAAGGAAAACAATATCATTTGAATTGATAGGAGCATCCTTGTCAAAGATTGCCTTTCTCTTGTAGTAATGATCTGTATAAGGGGCAGTTGCACCCATAGCCTTCATAATGTTCTTAGGAATGTCCGTATTGTTCTGACGTCCTGCAAAGAGACTGCTGTGAGAACCAACTGCAAACACAGGAACAGCAATGCCGGTATGACTTCTGGTAGTCCAGCCAATGCGTGCCTTCTTTGAGAGAGTATCTCTCACGTCCTTAGTCATATAGTTGTCCAGCGTAATATCTGACTTCTTGGCATCATTTATAACCTTCTCAACCTCATTCAGATACATCTTGTAACCTCTCTCTCGTCCAAGAGTAAGACCGCCAGTCTCATGGTCTGCGGTTACAACAATAAGAGTCTCATCCGGATGCTGTTTGTAGAACTCGTAAGCAA
>CAMHRD010000173.1 GCA_946187365.1 uncultured Bacteroidales bacterium | reverse complement strand
AGGCTTGTTCTGCACGTGCCATATTGTTCTTTTCCAGCCACTTGACAGATCTATAAGTTTCGCTCCCAATATTGGCCATCTGACGCGGAAAAGGTATTTTGCTCCAACCGCCACCCTCCAAATCCTTATGTTGACAGTTCTCCATAAACTATTTCGCTATTTGCTTTTTAACAATTTCTACAATCTTCTCCCTAATAACAGGATCTTCAACATCTCTGCTACGATTATTCTGTCTGGGTCTGATGTTTATTAGAGAATCGTATTCTATAAAATCCTCACTTTCTTCCGGATAGAGATTGAAGCCCCACAATGACTCTTGATTGGAACCATTTGCAAGAAGTTCTGATTCAAGGTCTGAATGAAGTTCTGCATCTATTGCCAAAATTTGTTTATCTACATCGGCAACCGCCTTGACCATATCTCCAAAGATGTGACCGGCAATCTCTTTAAGTTCTGACAGTGTTATTTTTTCCTTAAGAATCATAGCAGTGGTTTTTACAAAGATAGTGAAAATTTCCAGAGCCTGGAGTGACGGGGTTGCTTTGGGGTGTGGAAGATTACATAGACCCAATTACCGTGAATATCAATCCCCTCCGGCTCATCCATAAGGGCGTTGAGGTCCTGGGTACGTTCAATCTTTTTGGTTTTGAGGTTCACAATATGGAGAAGTCTGTCATAAGGCGGATAGCCGTCCGGAAGGAAGGCGTAATCTCCCATCACAAAGCTTCCCTGCCAGATGTTGATGCCCTCTTCTATGCGCGTAACATCCAACACATCAGAGTCTTTAAGATGCACCTCACCGTTGGCGTCAGAGTCTTTGAGGCGTGGCATCTTGAACTTTTTCAGAATCTTGAATTTTCCGTTTTTGCCTCCGAACGTATATATGAAACCGTTCTTAACGTCTGCACACCAGTCAATTGAGCCGGGATAGTCCGTTCCCTCGTAGTAAATCTTCTGCACAATCTTTCCGCTTCCGTTATTGATATCCGTTACAAAGCAGGCGTGTTTTCCTCTGCACTCGGAAACGTAAAGTAGAGGTAACTTGTCTTTCTTTGAGAGTTTCTCTTTTCCAAAGAAAGCGTTGTTGCAGTGAGAATCATTACCCTCCATCATAAAGGCGGAAACCAGCGTTTTCTTCTTCATATCAAAGATGCAGCACATTCCCTTATCATGCAGAACCACAGCGTATTGCTTATACATTGCAAAACCCTGTGTAGAGCCCTTTACCTTTATGCTGTCCGGAGTCCAGTCTGCAAAGTCACAGACAAACTCGGCGGTAAGCGGAACCTTTGCGGCCTCCTTAATCTTCACCTGCGCCGTTGCAATACAACCGGCAAACAGAAACAGTGCAACAATCCAAATTCTTTTCATACTATTGACTTTGTTTAAAACCAATTTTGGAATTTCTTCTTGTCTTTTTATTATGATCTATCTTTGTAGAGAGTTCTCCTATTGCAAGGTACAAATTATCAATATCCTTTCTTACGTCTTCTGATAAGTCATTGACGGCCCCAAGATTTTCTTCTTGTTGCATTTGCAATAAATCCACTTTAGCCTTTAGTTCTTTTAGTTCTAACGAGACAGCAGTAGCAGCCATCAGAGACTCTCTCACTTTAACAAAAGCTCTCATTATAGCAATGTTAGTAGCTATTGCAATGTCACTTTTTAATATGCCAGATAGCATGGCTACACCCTGTTCTGTAAAAGCAAAAGGTATCCATCTTGTTCCCCCTCGTTTTGAGGTCACAAATTGTGACCTCATTCTGATAATCAGAGAGTTAAACTCTTCATTAGTTAACTCAAACATAAAATCCTCCGGAAATCTTTCAGAATTCCTTCGCACTGCTTGTTTAAGTGCTTTTGTTTTAACTTGATACAGCTTTGCAAGATCAAAATCCAACATCACTTTTTTCCCTCTTATCTCATAGATGAGGTCCTGAATTAAAATCAAATCTTCACTCATAGCCTTTCATTTTTAGAACCTTCACAAATATATGAAAAAGGAAGCTATTTTGGTTGGTGGTTTAAGGCTTTGAAACGTTTAAGTTCTTCTGCCATTTTTGAGTAGCAGGAGGGGCTTATGAGGCTTTCTGTAAAGCGCTCAAAGATATACTTTTGCGCCAGCTCAGAAGGATGAGTCATATCCTCCGCATACCAGCGGTAATCTCTCAGTTCATCCATCATAATCTCGTATGAAGGGAAGTACTCCAACGCTCCCGTAGAGTCATTTTTAATGGCATTGTCTATGGCAACAAGCAGCGTTGCCTTGCTCACCTTGTTGCCGTGAGCTCCGTCTGCCAAATGGCGTATAGGACTTACGTTCAGTATGATGCGCTTCTTTGGAAATAGTTCCGCAATACGGGAAATAAGAGAACTCTGCTCCTGTGCCGGCACAAACTCTCTAACAAATTCATTTGCAGGCATTTTGTGGCAGTTGGATACCCCACAGTCTGTGTTCTTTAGTTTGAACACAAAAGAAGTCCCCAGCGTAATTATCAGAATATCTGCCTTGTACAGAAACTCTGCCGCTTCCTCCAACTCCCTGTTTGCCTTCTTCAGAAAATCATCTGCAGTAAAGCCATCCGCCTCTTTTATCCCGCACCTTGAATGATGTGCCCAGGTTACAAACTTCCCGTCCGGCCTAAGGAAAACATCGGCCTTTGTAAACAATGGATTATCTGCACTTCTCACAACTCCGCTCACCGCCGCCATCCTTAAAAGAGAGTTGTATACGGAGCAGACGTTATAGAGCGTTCCAAACGGATTAACCTTACAGTCAAACCCGTACATCTTCATCATCTCTCCCATATTGTCTGCAAAGCAACTTCCCAGCGTAAGAATCTTACTTGAGTAGTCTATCTTTTTCTCGCAAGAGGGAATGTCTACTGTTGTTATTATTTTCATCTCGATAGATTATATTTTATCTTTTTTAATCCTGCTCTTTTGAGCGGTGACTCTTTAAACAGAGCGTTGAACTCCTCTTCACTCATATTCCGCCAGAACTCTTCAGTGCTGTTTTCCAGCAACTTTCGATTGGTGTGGAACTCCTCCCAACCCGGGCGGTTGAACTTATTCCAAGGGCAGGAGTTCATGCAGTCATCACAGCCGAATATCCATTTTTCTGCAGCAGCACATTTCTCTTTAGAACCGTTCTCACTTGCAGGTTCCGCCGGCAACGGCTCCTCTATTGTTTTGTAGGATAGGCATTTGGACGCATCTATTTTGTTGGGGGCATAGAGCGCCTTTTGAGAGCAGACATCCAGACATCTTGTGCAGTTTCCGCAACCAATTGAAGATGAGAGTGTTTTGGACTGAG
>CAMHRD010000172.1 GCA_946187365.1 uncultured Bacteroidales bacterium | reverse complement strand
GCAGCATCATGCATTGGATGCGGTGCTTGCGTTGCAACCTGCAAGAACGGTTCTGCCATGCTCTTCATTGGAGCAAGAGTAAGTTCGCTTGCACTGCTTCCGCAGGGTAAGGTTGAGAGCACCAGAAGGGCAATGAACATGATTGCCAAGATGGATGAGCTGGGCTTTGGAACTTGCACCAACACAAGAGCTTGTGAGATGGAGTGCCCTAAGCACGTTTCCATCAGTCACATTGCAAGACTTAACCGCGAGTTCCTCAAAGGCTACCTCAAAAAGTAACCGCTCAGGCAAACTCGCATTGCATCGAGTGCACCACGCCCTAAGCCAAGTGTACCTCTGCACCCGCACAAAGAACCCCGAGAGCAAACCTCCCGGGGCTTTTTCTATTTCTATATCTTCTGCCTCCCGATAGTTATTTCAAACCCTTCTCTTTCTTTATCATCTTAACAACCTGTTCTGCAGGGAGTTCTTCAACCACTCTGCCGTTTATGCCTTTGGTTGTGGTGGCGGCAAAGAGAGAATTCCAGAGGGCCTCTGCCGTTGCTTCTACTGTTGCCGCAAAGAGCGGAGACATCTGATCGTTATCCAATACCGTTGTTGTATGAGGCTCCTCACCCTCAATGAGATTACCCGGATAAACGGAGAATGCAATTACATAATCTCCGCTGCCGTTGGTTGCAAAACTTCCGGTTTTTGCAAGAGCCATAAAGGCTCTTTTTGCAATTCGCTCAAGCTGACGAGAATCAAGAGGAGCGTCTGTTGCAACAACAATCATACAGGAGCCGTCCCCTTTCTTTTCTTCCTCTCTATATGCCTTATCCTCAACTGTTTTACGGTAGGAGTAATCTTTCAGTTTCTTTCCTACCTCAACACCGCAAACCTCCAAAACTCCGCCGTAATTTGTCTGTACCAGAACACCTATTGTGTAGCCTCCAAAACTCTTTGGAAGAACTCTGGAAGAGGTACCTATTCCGCCCTTCCAGCTGAAGCAGATTGTGCCGGTTCCTGCACCAACGCAACCCTCTTCAACCGCTCCGCCCTTTGCATTTTCTATTGCCTGAAGAACGTGCTCGGGTTTAACGTATCTTGCTCGTATATTGTTTAATCCGCCGTCATTGGTCTCACCCACAATACCGTTCACAGAACGTACGTTTTCATTACCCGGCTGGTTGATTGTGTGAGTAATAAGCGCATCCAATCCGGCAGCAATGCTGAGTGTATTTGTAAGAACAATAGGGGTTTCAATGTTGCCTAACTCTTTTACCTGGCTGTATCCTGCAAGTTTTCCAAATCCGTTGCCAAGATACATTGCAGCTGGAACTTTTTTACGGAAAATGTTTCCGCTGTGAGGAAGAATGGCGGTTACTCCGGTGCGCATATCTTCACCGCTGTAAAGCGTTACCTGTCCAACAGTTACGCCTTCCACGTCTGTAATTGCATTATATTTTCCGGTGTTAAAGATTCCGTAAGTTATTCCGTAATCTCTCATTCTCTTTTTTTGAGAAGCGGCATCGTTAACGTTCAGCACTACAATTGAGGCTGCAAGAAGCAATGAAATAAATCCCCTTTTTGTCATAATAAAATTATTTACTACAAATTTAACTAACTTGCACGAGTTTAGAAATGCAAAGAAGAGATTATTGATGGAGAAAGCGGTACTTATAAACGTTATAACACCAGATAATACTGAGTTCCAGGCTAATGAATACCTGGATGAACTGGAATTCCTGGCAATGACAGCCTCAATAGAGGCCGTTGCAAGGTTTTCCCAGAGGGTAGAGCGTCCAAACTCTGCAACATACGTGGGCAAGGGGAAGTTGCAGGAGATAAAGGAATATATTGCAAACAATGAAATTCATCTTGCAATTTTTGATGATGAACTTACGGGAGCGCAGGTAAGAAATCTGGAGAAAGAACTCAACTGTTCAATACTGGACAGAACCTCTCTTATTCTGGATATTTTTGCTTTGAGGGCACAGACCGCTTACGCAAAGACACAGGTGGAACTTGCTCGTTACCAGTATATTCTGCCACGCCTTACGGGTATGTGGAGTCACCTGGAAAGGCAGCGCGGAGGACGCGGAACCAGAGGAGGTTCCGGAGAGAAGCAGTTGGAGACAGACCGCCGTATAGTAATGGATAAGATAAGCCAGCTTAAAGAGCAGCTTAAAAAGATAGACCGCCAGATGGCCACCCAGAGAGGCAACCGCGGCGGACTTGTAAGAGTCTCTCTTGTGGGTTACACCAACGTTGGCAAAAGCACCATTATGAATCTGCTCTCAAAGAGCAACGTCTTTGCAGAGAACAAACTTTTTGCAACGCTGGATACCACTGTAAGAAAGGTGGTTATAGAGAATACTCCATTCCTTTTGAGTGATACGGTAGGATTCATAAGAAAACTTCCGCACCAACTTGTAGAATCTTTCAAGAGCACATTGGATGAGGTGAGAGAGGCAGATATTCTGCTTCATGTTGTAGATGTTTCACATCCAAATTTTGAAGATCAGATAAAAGTTGTAAAGCACACGCTTGATGAGATTGGAGCCTCCAACAAGCCTGTCTTTATGGTATTTAACAAGATAGACGCTTACAAATACACTCCAAAGAGTGAGTTTGATTTCTCTGAAGACCGCCCGGGTAAAATCTCCTTAAGACAGCTGGAAGAGTCCTGGGTTGCAAAGGAAAATTCTCCTGCAATTTTTATCTCCGCCCTCAAAAAAATTGGTATTGACAAACTGAGAAATGACCTCTACAAAATGGTTGGAGAAACCATCCGCGGCCGTTATCCATTTACAGGATTTTTGTGGCAAAATTTTGATGAGGATTTAACCCAGGATTTGTAAACACTTGTAATTTGCTGATTTTTATATATTTGCATAAATATCAGTTTTTGACATTTGTAAAAAGATGAAAACTTTGCGTTTGATTTTGGTTGCCTGTTTAGGTCTTATTTTAGGCTCTTGCAGTAAAGATCCAATGATTATTGACTGGCACGCTATTGAATTTATGTTCTGCGCTACAGACCAGAACGGAAATGATCTGTTGGATAAAGATTATCCGAATAACTTATTGGATAAAATAACGTTCACTTACAACGGCAAAACATATAAATATTCAGAAAATTCTACAACAGGGAAAACAAAAGCATATCTGCCACATTTCCGCGGACTTGTAAGGATGAAAGGCAGTTACATCAAAAAATGGTATTATATCTCTGATGAAGTGCCTGATATTTACCATCTCTATTTTGGGGAACTTGATGGAGCTGTGGATAGAAATGATGTTTTTGAAATAGATTGGGGTAACGGAACCAAAGATGTTGTTCAGTTTACAAGAAAGCATAAAGGTGGGAC
>CAMHRD010000171.1 GCA_946187365.1 uncultured Bacteroidales bacterium | reverse complement strand
TCTGAAGGGCGTACACCTGGATGACGGAATGATTAACGCAGATGCTCTTTCATATATTGACGGAGACCATTCGCAGGTTGGAATTGAGATTCACAGCGGACGTAACAGGATTGTTCGCAGGATCTTTGAATCTCTTGGATATAAGGTGGTTAAGCTGGACAGAGTTTACTTTGCAGGTCTTACAAAGAAGAGTCTCAGACGCGGTCAGTGGCGTTTCCTTACAGACAAGGAGGTTGCTATGCTGATGATGGGGTCTTACGAATAGGGGATTCATGGAAGATAAGATCAATAAATCCGGCTTTGTAAACATCATTGGAAACCCTAATGTTGGGAAGTCCACATTGATGAATGCCCTTGTGGGTGAGAAACTTTCAATTGTCACCTCCAAGGCGCAGACCACTCGTCACCGCATAATGGGAATTGTGAACGGAGAGGATTATCAGATTGTTTTTTCAGATACTCCGGGTATTCTCAAACCTTCCTACGAACTGCAGGAGGCCATGATGAACTTTGTGGATACAGCTATCGGCGATGCAGATATAATCATTTACGTTACAGATGTTTACGAGTCTTCTCAGAAGAACAAGGAGTATGTAGATAAGCTCAACTTGCTCTCCTGCCCGGTGATTGTGGTTATCAATAAGATTGATAAACTTCTCACTCCCGATAGTGAGTCCGCTGAGGGTGTGATGGAAAGTGCAGGGAAGGAGCCGCGTACAATTGACTCTTTAGTGGAGAAGTGGCACGCCTTAGTCCCTAAGGCTGAGATACTTCCAATGAGTGCGCTCAATAAGATAAACACAGACCTTCTGCTGAATAAAATTGTTTCTATTCTCCCGGAGCAGCACGCCTGGTATGACAGGGATGTCTTTACAGATAAGAATTTGAGGTTCTTTGCATCGGAGATTTTGAGAGAGAAAATTCTGGAGAATTACAGCAAGGAGATTCCGTACTGCGCGGAGGTTGTGATTGAAAATTTTATTGAAGAGGAGGAACTTTATTCCATTGAGGCGGTTATAAATGTAGTGAGGGAGAGCCAAAAGGGAATAATTATCGGGAAGAAAGGTGCTGCTCTGAAAAGGGTTGGTACTCAGGCCCGTAAGGATATGGAGAAGTTCTTTGAAAAGAAGGTGTTCCTTAAGATTTTTGTGAAGGTGGATCCTTCCTGGAGGGAGAATAAAAAGGAACTGAAACGTTTTGGGTATATTCAATAAACACAGTATGAAAAGGATAATCATCATTGCTGGCGTACTGCTTGCACTTGTTTCAGTTTCAAAATCTTACGCAAAAGATTCCAAGGAAAAGTATTTGAATTATGATTTGACGTTGAGGTTGGATTATATCTTTAGCGGGGATGCAAAGGGTACGGAGATATCGCTGGCTAAGATGGGGAAGCTTGACGGATGGTGGGGAAGGCGTGTGAACTTGGATAAGGTTCCGTTGAGGGGTAACGGGCAGGTAACGCTCAGGGATTCAGCTACTAACGAGGTACTATACAGATTGCCGTTTTCCACTTTGTTCTCCGAGTGGCTCTCTACTCCGGAGGCTGCAACCACACGTAAATCTTTTGAAAATGTATTCCTTGTTCCTATGCCAAAGAGTACTGCGTTTGTAACTGTTACGCTCTATGGAAGGAAAGATGAAATTACCTGTGAGATGACTCACAAAGTAGATCCTAAGGATATTTTGATACGGCCTGTAAAATCTTCATACTCAGTAGATAAGTGCAGGTACACTCACAAAGGCGGAGACAGCAGAGAGGCAATAGATATTGCAATAGTAGGAGAGGGTTATACTATCGCCGAGATAGAAGATTTTTATAAACATGCTGCAGAGACAACGAATGAAATTCTTAGATATGAGCCGTTTAAGTCTATGGCTAACTCTCTGAATTTCATTGCGGTGCCGGTGGTGAGCAAAGAGAGCGGGGTGAGCATTCCTCTGAAGAACGAGTGGAAGGAGACGGCTTTTTCTTCTCACTTCAGCACGTTTTATATGGACCGTTATCTTACAACGCTGCATCTGTTTGATCTGCATGATGCGCTTGCAAGCGTGCCGTATGAGCATATCATAATACTCGCCAATACAGATAATTACGGGGGCGGAGGAATTTTCAATTCATACGTTCTTACCGCTGCTAAAAACCGTTGGGCAATGCCGGTTGTGGTTCACGAGTTCGGTCACAGTTTTGGCGGACTGGCAGACGAGTACTTCTATGATGACGGAACGGATCAGTATGATTTGTACGTTGAGCCGTGGGAGGAGAACATCACTACGCTTGTGAACTTTAAGACCAAGTGGCAGGATATGATTACTCCGGTAAAGCACAAGTTTAGCGGAAAACATTCCAGAAGGTTTGTATACTTTGATGAGAAACGGCATCTGGGTGCGTGGACTGTTACAAAGTATGATCAGCAGGATGAGGAGTTTAAGAATATGCCTGTATCTGACTATAAGGTGGGAATTTATGAGGGAGGAGGATATCTCTCTGAGGGCATTTACCGTCCGTTCCCAACCTGCAGGATGAGGGACAATACCTACCCGGATTTCTGCCCTGTCTGCCGCCGCGCCCTTGAACGTATGATCCTTTTCCAAACCATTCCGCAGAAGTAATTGCACGATACGGAAGGGCTGGTGAGGTTGGCCGGCAAGGGGATTAGGAGATGGAGGAGTAGTCTTTGGGGTCTTTGCCCTGGCGGCGGAGGAGGGCGAGTTGCTCTGTTAGGAGGCGGTTGTCTGGAGTTGCCAGGAGCGGGTCCTGGGTGAGGATTTTCTCTGCGAGGTCTCGGGCCTGCTGGAGGTAGATGCCGTCTTTGGAGAGTGAGGCTATGTGGAGGTCTATGGCAAGGCCGCTCTGGGAGGTGCCCTCAATATCTCCCGGGCCGCGCATCTTCATATCCTCTTCTGCCAGCAGGAAGCCGTCTGTTGTAGAGCACATAAGTTCCAGGCGTTTACGGCTCTCTCTGCTGAGTTTATAACCGCTCATCAGTATGCAGTAGGATTTGTTGGAGCCGCGGCCCACTCTTCCGCGGAGCTGGTGTAACTGGCTGAGACCAAAACGTTCCGCACTTTCAATTACCATAATGCTGGCGTTAGGAACGTCTACGCCTACCTCTATTACGCTGGTAGCCACCAGTATATGGGCACGGCCGGAAGCAAAGAGCTGCATATCTAAATTCTTGTCTTCCGTTTTTTGCTTGCCGTGAACTACGGCGGTTATGTATTGCGGAGCCTTGAACTCCTCCACAATTCTCAGGTATCCGGCCTCCAAATTCTCGTAGTCCATCTTCTCGCTCTCCTTTATAAGCGGGTAGACCACAAAGACTTGGCGGCCCTTGTCTATCTCCTGGCGCATGAAGTCAAAGACCTGTTTGCGCTGGCTTTCCC
>CAMHRD010000170.1 GCA_946187365.1 uncultured Bacteroidales bacterium | reverse complement strand
TCCGCAACCCGGATAGAGGAACTTGTTTCCTATTCTGGAGTCTGCCGCCATACCTGCTCTCACCTTCTCAACATCTGCACCGGTTACTTCACACAAACGGGCAATCTCATTCATGAAACTTATTCTGGTTGCAAGCATTGAGTTGGAGGCGTACTTGGTCATCTCCGCACTCATAATATCCATAAAGATTATTCTGTAGTTGGAGAGTTGGAACGGCTTGTAAATCTTCTCCATAATGTGGCGGGCCATCTCGCTGCTTACTCCAACAACAACCCTATCGGGAGACATAAAGTCCTTAATGGCAGCGCCTTCCTTAAGGAACTCAGGGTTGGATGCAACATCAAATTCTATCTTCTCTCCTCTTCTTTCCAACTCCTCTTCAACTCTCTGTTTCACCTTAAGATTGGTGCCAACGGGAACGGTGCTCTTAATTACCAGAAGGGTGTATTTTTTGATGTTGCGGCCAAACTCGGAAGCAACGTTTAGAACGTAACTGAGGTCTGCACTTCCGTCCTCTCCGGGAGGAGTTCCAACTGCAATGAATACAACATTAAGAGAGTCTAAAACATCCTTCAAAGATGTAGAGAAGTGGAGGCGGCCGTTAGATGTATTCTTCTTTACAATATCCTTTAAGCCAGGCTCGTAGATTGGTATCTCTCCCGCCTTGAGGGCCTCTATCTTTTTCTCGTCAATATCTATGCAGGTCACATTCATTCCCATTGCAGAGAAACATGCTCCGGTAACAAGACCTACATAACCGGTTCCTACTATTCCAATGTTCATAACTGTACTGTTTTGTTAGCAACATCTCTTTGCACATCCGGTGCAGAGAGTATCTTCTCCTCTCAGTCTTCTTTCTACCAGACGGCTGAGGCGTTCTCTTATTTCTATGTTAGATATCTTTTCAAGTACGGCACCTGCAAAAGCCTGCTGCTGAAGCAGTTTTGCTTCAGGTTCCGATATTCCGCGGGAGCGCATATAGAACAACTCTTCATCTGCAAGACTTCCAACGGTTGAACCGTGTGAGCACTTAACGTCATCTGCATATATTACAAGATGCGGATCTGAAATTGCTCTTGCAGTATCTGAAATGAGAAGGTTGTTGTTTGCCTGGTATGCCTCCGTCTTCTGTGAATCTTTTGCAACGTAAACTTCACCTTTGAAGCTGGTTCTTGCATTACCGCCAAGTATGCCCTTAAAGAGCTGATTGCTTGTGCATTCCCCACTGTTATGGCGCATGTTTACTGTAGTATCTATGTTCTGCTCTCCGCCTGCAAGATAGAGACCGGAAAGATGTGCCTCCGCTCTCTTTCCGTTAAGATTACAGTTCACTCTGTTTGCAATGTTTCCGCCGTGCAGAGTAATGATGTTCATTGAGACGGAAGAAGAACCCTTCTGACTAATCTCAAATGTTGAGTGATGAGAAGAGGCGCCGTTCTCGTTCTGCATTACAATGAGTGAGAGATTTGAGTTCTCTTCCATTGCAATCTCCACGCTCTCTTCCGTTACATATCTATCTGTTCCGGTGGTGTGGGCGCAGAGGATTACAGCTCTGGAACTTCCTGCCGGACAGAGGATTCTAACCTTGTATGATGAAGGATGCGGAGTTGTCCTTACAAATATCACCTGAGTGAGCAAATCACCCTCAGACGGAATCTCAATGAGGCCATCCTTTGCAGAAAAGCCCATAGGTTTTCCATCCAGAACATAGAATTTCTTTGCACCGGAAAGTTCTACGCTGCAGTTGAAAATCTCACTCTGTGGTATGTATTTAAACTCTGCCATCAATTACTTTTCAAACTCTTCGTAACCGTGTTTTTCTACCTCTGCAGCCAACTCTTTGCCTGCGGTCTTTACAATCTTTCCCTTGTAGAGAACGTGAACAATATCCGGAACAATATAATCCAGAAGACGCTGATAGTGAGTAATTACCACAAATGCGTTATCTTCTCTCTTAAGACGGTTCACTCCGTTTGCAACAATTCTCAAAGCATCTACATCCAGTCCGCTGTCCGTCTCGTCCAGTATTGCAAGACGAGGTGAAAGCATTGCCATCTGGAATATCTCATTTCTCTTCTTTTCACCGCCGGAGAAACCAACATTCACACCTCTGGATGAGAATGAAGGATCCATCTCCACGTATGCCATCTTCTCTCTCATCATCTTCAGATATTCCGCTGCGGAGAGTGGCGGAAGATTATTCTGTTTGCGGTGTTCGTTAACCGCAGTCTTCATAAAGTTGACGTTTGTAACTCCCGGAATCTCAACCGGATACTGGAAGCCAAGGAATATGCCCGCCCAACTTCTCTCCTCCGGAGACATCTTCAGAAGATCCTTGCCCAGGTAGTTAATGCTACCTTCTGTTACGGTGTAATTCTGGTTGCCCGCCAACACTGCAGAGAGAGTACTCTTGCCGCTTCCGTTGCGCCCCATAATTGCATGAACCTCTCCGGGTTTAATGGTAAGGTTTATTCCCTTAAGAATTTCCTTCTCACCAATCTTGGCGTGTAAGTTCTTTATTTCCAGTAAATTTTCCATAAGGCCTCATTTTTTAGAACGCTGTCTCTCCAACACCTGTTCTCTCAGATCCAGATAGTGCTGCTTTAAGTACATCTTTCTCCAGGTGAAGAATCCTCCAATTGCAAGTATTATGTAAATGCCGTAAACTATTGGCATAATTCCCAGCCCTACTCTCAGGCAAAGTATTACGTTTGAGACGTTTGCAACCATCCAGCAACCCCAGCAGTCCAACTTCTTCTGAGCTGAGAGATACTGCGCCATAAGTACCATACCAAGCACAAAGGCATCAAAGTAAGGCACTTTGGCAGGTTGTGAGAAAACTGTCGGGAACCATGTATCTATTCTGCTCTGAATATAGCCCCACACAAAGGTGAAGATGAGCACCACTCCCAGTACAACAGCTCTCTGTCCGTTGTTGAAGATTGTAACCTTGAGTTCCTGTTTTGCATCCTTCTCATCCTCTTTTGGATGCGTCCATCTGTAGTGCCCGTAAAAGTTGATAATCAGAGAGATTGGTTGGAGTATCATACTTGAATAGGCTCTTGCCTGCAAAAAGAGAAGGAAGAGGAAAATGTTGTAAAGATACCCTATCCAGAAGTTGGCAACCTTACCCTTTACAGCCAAAAAGATACAGAGCAAACCGGTAACCGTGGAAATCACCTCCAGCGTGCTTACGCTCTGTCCCATAAACTCAAACAACTCGTGCTTGAGGCTGAAGAGATTGAAAAAAATCTCGTTAAACTGTTCCGTCAAAATCTCGCTCATCATAAATCATTTAACCAATACTGCCCTCCAATGAAACCTGCAGAAGTTTTTGCGCTTCAACTGCAAACTCCATTGGGAGTTTATTTAAAACATCTCTGGCATAGCCGTTAACA
>CAMHRD010000169.1 GCA_946187365.1 uncultured Bacteroidales bacterium | reverse complement strand
CTGCAGGTCAAACTTTTGCAGACGTTCAAGAATCTGCTCGCCCTCCTCCTTCTCAACCCACTGCATGCTGCCTATCGGGAGATTGAATTCCTTCAAAAGAGAATCGTTTGGCAGCACCGCCAAAATATCTGTAAGTGCGTTTCCAACTGTTAAAACAGATTTCATATCATTTTTCTATGGTCTTTACAAAGGTATCATAATTTTTGCATAAATTTGTTATATGGACTCCAATCAGAGAAAAGTGACACCCCAAAAGGTTATTAAATACCTGGTAATGCTTGCCGTTGCCGTGGTGCTTCTCTATTTCAGTTTCAGAAACATCAGTTGGAAGGAGTTCATTCAGGGGGTTAAAAATTGCAACTGGCTCTGGATTATTGCCTCAATGGTAATAGGCATCCTGGAGTTTGTAGTGCGCGCTATCCGTTGGAAACTGCTGCTGAGGCAGATAGATCCCCAGTCAGACAACCGCAGCTCATACCACGGCGTAACCATTGGGAACATAGCAAACTTTGTCTTCCCAAGAGCCGGAGAGTTAGTGCGTTGCGGAGTTGTGGCAACGGAGAAGAAGGGGACAACCTTTGAGGGAGCTGTTGGAACCGTGGTGGTGGAGAGAGCCTGGGATCTGCTCTGCCTGGTTGTTATCTCCATAGTTTTTGCAATAGCCTTCTGGAACAGCTTTGGCTCTTTTATAGACAACAACATACTTAACAGCCTCTCTGCAAAGAGTTCTGCAACATTCTGGATGATAGCCATTTTGGTTGCTATTATTGCAGCCGTTGTGCTGCTGTATGTTTTCAGAAGACAACTCTCCAAGACCAAAGTAGGAGGCCAGATTGTCAAGGTCTTCCACAACCTTAAGGAGGGTCTTCTCTCTGCATTCAGGATGAAGGAGAAATGGAGTTTCATGTTCCTCACGTTTCTTCTCTGGTTCTGCTTCTGGGGCACAAGTATCTGCACCATAAGGGCTTTCCCTCAGCTCTTTGATCTGGGTTGGAGTGACGCTCTCTTTCTGATGCTTGTTGGTGGATTCGGCTGGGCGGTTCCCGTTCAGGGCGGATTTGGCTCATACCACTTTGCAGTGGCGCTGGCCGCCAGCCAGGTCTATGCCATCTCCTGGAACGACGGCATTGTATTTGCCACTATAAGCCATGAGTCTCAAGCACTTATAATGATAATTCTGGGAATTGTCTCCTTTGTCTTCTACTCAATTAAAAAGAGCAAACAACAACCTGTCAACGCCAACAGCAATCTATGATTATACACTTCAGAGTAAGAGTCAGTACAACGGATAAGGAGGAGGTTTTCATTACCGGCAACTCTCCCCTTTTGGGTAAATATGACCCGGAGCTGGCCTTCAAAATGACCAAAACCTCCACAGCCGTAAACCCCAACACCAACCAGACAGAGACTATCTGGGAGGCTGAGATTCAGTTTGATCCGCTAAAGGAGAGGTTTGTCTTCTACAAGTATCTGATTAAAGATGAGAAGGCAGACGTAACCTACGAGGCGGGAGGAGGAAGGCGCCTTGCTCTTAACTCTGCAACCACCTCGGTTTTAAGCATAGACCACTGGCAGGAGAACTCGGAGAACGCTCCGCTGCTTACGGACCCCTTTGCCCACGTCTTCTACGGAACACAGTATATTCCTCATACTCAGATTCACCGCAAAAACAACGAACTCATCATAAGGGCCGTTGTTCCTAACGTTCCAAGAGACTGTGACATCTACCTTACCGGAGAGGGCCCGCTTCTTGGAGACTGGGTTCCTAAAAAGGGAATAAAGATGGCCCGCCTCAAGGGTCTTAAGTGGATAGCATACCTTTCCACGGAAGAGATAGCAAATCAGAGACTTACCTACCGTTTAACAATGGTCTCCAAAGAAGGTATAGTAACTAACGAGACCCTTAAAAACGATATTCCAAGAACCCTTACCGTTCCAAAGATTGGAAAGAACGAGACCGTGATTATTGAACACTCACACGTTGTATTTCCGCCTCTGAACGAGCGTTACGCCGGTATCTCTGCTCCGCTTTCCGCACTAAAAACAGAACAGAGCGGCGGATGCGGTGAAACAAAAGACATAAAACTCCTTGTAGACTGGGCAGAAAAAGTAGGATTCAAAGTCATTGGCTTCTACCCTATAAATGACTCAACACAAAGCTTTTCCAGCAGAGATTCCTCTCCTTACAAAGAGATATCCTCTCTGGCTTTGAACCCTCTTTACATCTCAACCTCAGACCTCAACCCAACAGACAAGAAGACAAAGAAGGAGGCGGAAAGAGAGATGAAGTCTCTAAACCGCAGAGCCACGGTAGATTATGAAGACCTCTACGCCTTCAAATGGAACTACCTGCAAAGACTCTACAATGAGACCGGCACCAAAACCACCGCACATCCGGACTACTACAAGTTTGTAAAGGACCACGGAGACTGGCTTTGGGGCTACTGCCTATTCTGCTCATTAAGAGACCATTTCAAGACAGCAGAGTTTGCAAAGTGGAACGGTTTTGCAACATACTCGGAGGAGCTTACCCAGGTTATGAGTCAGAGTCTCTTTAACAGGAGCGCCTTCAAAAAACTCAATGCAGAGACAGATCTCACTCTTATGGAGCAGCTTCATAAGAGATGTCACTTCTACGCCTTTTTACAGTATCTCCTTTTCCGCCAGATGGAGGAGGTTATCACCTACGCTCACTCCAAGGGTATTGCACTTAAGGGAGAATTTCAGATGACCCTTGCATTCAACAGCGTAGATTGCTGGAAGTACCCGCAACTCTTTAAGGGAAAGGACAAAGAGGGCAACGCCATATACAACTGGGAGGCAATGGCCGCTGAACACTTCAGCTGGTGGAAAAAGAGAATGAGGGTGCTGAGCATTTATGCAGATATCTACTCCGTTACCACTCCGCCATACTCCAAAGAGGAGGAGCCTCTTGTTAAACGCCTTATGCCTCAGCTGATTGCGTCATCCAATATGATGACCTGGGGAGAGAGAGTTCCATTCTTCTCCATAACAACCACATCAGATCCAAAGGAGAAAACTCTGAGAATGGCTCTGGGTGAGAAGTTTAAGAGCATCTCTTACTCTGATGACAACAACAATACCTTCTATGATGCCACACCGGAGGAGTGCACCAATGCAATTCAGGCAGCCCTTAACTCCAACAGCATGTTTGCCATGCTGCCTCTCCAGGATTGGCTCAGTATGGACAGAAAACTCCGTAACCGCTTCACAGAGAGCGAACTTTTGGTAAACAGGGAAGGAAACTGGAACTGGAGAATGCACCTCACTTTGGAATCCCTTCAAAAGGCAGATTCCCTAAACAAGACCATCACCACCCTCCTCCGCACCTCCCGCCGCAAATAGTGGCCGTTAGGCTTCTACTCTGCAGAAGATTCCTCCTCTGGATCTTCGTTCTTCTGGTTGTAGAAATAAATACATACACA
>CAMHRD010000168.1 GCA_946187365.1 uncultured Bacteroidales bacterium | reverse complement strand
GTACTATCCTCACATTGAGATGGGAAAGATGTCTCTGACGGGAAAGATGCAGGATGTGTACGCACAGATAATCTCCTCCGGTCCGGACAGCGATTGGGCAGGCATTATGCAGTGCTACTTTACCGCCATAACTTCCGCTCAGTCACATATTTACATTGAGACTCCGTACTTCACTCCTAACGAGACCATCCTCAATGCCATAAAGACGGCAGCCCTTGGAAACATAGACGTCCGTCTGATGCTGCCTGAGCAGGGAGATTCCCTTATGGCAAGATACAGCACCCACTCCTTTGTTACTGAGTTACTTGAGGCGGGAGTAAAAATCTATTTCTTCACGGAAGGGTTCAACCATTCCAAGGCCATAAGCGTAGACGGCAGGATGTGCATCATTGGTTCTGCAAATATGGATGCCCGCAGTTTTGAGCATAACTTTGAGATACTGAGCGTATTATATGACAGAGAGTGTGCCGTTACCTTTGAAAAGAGATTCAAAAAGGATATAGAACTCTGCCGCCAGGTTGAACTTGAGAGTTGGAAGAAGAGAAGCATGGGGCAGAAGATTAAGGAGAGTCTGTTCCGTCTCATCTCTCCGTTGCTATAATGAATTATAGTTAATTAAATAGAAAGATTATGAGTAAAGATTATGTAGTAGGCGTAGATATCGGAGGCCAGACAGCCAAGATAGGTATCGTAAACAAAAAGGGTGACATCCTTGCCAGAAAGGTGATTTCCACCAAGTTTGAAGATGCTAACGAGTTCATTACTCTTTTGAGCAAGACCATAAGAGAGATGGCTGTGGATGCAGGAATAGCAATGGATGACATTAACGGTGTGGGAGTTGGCGCTCCGGACGGAAACTATTACACCGGAGATATTGTTGAGGCAACCAACCTTATGTGGGCAAAAGGAAAGACCGTTCACTTTGCAAATGAACTCTCTAAAATGCTTGGCGGGCAGCCTGTTACAATAACCAACGATGCCAACGCAGCCGCTATTGGAGAGATGAAATACGGTGCCGCAAAGAAGATGAAGAACTTCATTGAGATTACACTCGGAACCGGAGTGGGAAGCGGTATTGTTGTAGATGGAAAACTTGTTTACGGTCACGATGGTTTTGCGGGAGAACTGGGACACACCTGTGCAATAAAGAACGGAAGAGCCTGCGGCTGCGGACAGAAGGGATGTCTTGAGGCTTACTGCTCTGCTACGGGAGTTGCACGTACTGCAAAAGAGTTGCTGGAGAAGAGTGACAGACCTAGCTTACTGCGTGAGTACAAGGATATTACATCAAAGGATGTCTTTGACGCAGCAGAGAAGGGAGATGAGATGGCAAAGGAGATTTTTGAGTATACCGGTAAGGTAATGGGTGAGAAGTTTGCAGACTTTATCCCATTCTCCGCTCCTGAGGCAATCATCCTCTTTGGAGGTCTTACTCATGCTAAGGACTACTTTATGGAGTACCTGGTAGACGCTATGAATGAGAACGTTGTATTCCTCTGGAAGGGCAAGGTAAAAGTACTCGTAAGTGCACTCAACGAGTCTGATGCAGCCATTTTGGGAGCCAGCGCTCTTGCCTGGTAAATCGTTGAACAATGGGAAAAATTAAAATTGTCTTTTTGGATGCCGCCTCAATTGGTGACGATGTGTCATTAGATAGCATTGCCTCTCTGGGAGAGCTGGTTACCTATCCGTTTACAAAACCGGAAGAGGTCTTTGAAAGAGTAACGGATTGTGACGTGCTTATTATCAATAAGATACAGATAGGCAAGGAGCAGATAGACGCCGCAAAGAATCTTAAACTTATCTGTATTGCGGCAACCGGAACCAACAACGTAGATCTGGTTTACGCAGAGAGCAAGGGTATTCCGGTAAAAAACGTTGCTGGTTACTCAACGGAGAGCGTATCTCAGGTTACAATGGCTATGATTCTCTCACTGGCCTGTCATATAGGTTATTATGACAATCTGGTAAAGAGCGGAGAGTACAGCCGTGGAAACGTTGTCTCTGACGTTTCCCGTTACTGGGGAGAACTTAAAGGGCAACGCCTTGGAATTGTGGGACTTGGAACCATTGGAAGCAGAGTTGCTCAGCTTGCAGAGTGCTTTGGAATGGAAGTTTGTTACTACTCCACATCCGGAAAGCCACACTCAGACAAGTATAACCATCTGCCGTTGAACGAGTTGCTTGCTACATCAGATTTCATCTCAGTTCACGCACCGTTGAACGAGAATACAAAGAACCTTATAACCTACGATAAATTAGCGCTTTGCAAAAAGACAGCAAAGGTCATAAACATTGGCAGAGGCGGAATCATCAATGAGGAAGACCTAGTAAAGGCGTTGAATGATAACGTTATAGAGGGTATAGGTATTGATGTATTCTCTAAGGAACCAATACCTGAGTCATCACCTTATCTGAAGATAAAGGATAAGACAAAGGCACTGCTTCTGCCTCATATTGGATGGACAAGCAAAGAGGCTCGCATTCTGCTGGTTAAGAAGATTGCAGAGAACATTAAAAGTACAGCGTTATGAGTAAGAAATGCTCTCCCAACTCTATCAAAGAGTTGAAACCTAATGAGATATTTGTCTTTGGAAGTAACCTTGCCGGAAAGCACGGAGGCGGTGCGGCGTGGTACGCTTACCAGAACTTTGGTGCCGTATGGGGTGAGGGTGTAGGACTGCACGGTCAGACCTACGCCATTCCTACAATGCAGGGCGGCGTGGAGACCATCAAACCATACGTAGATGAGTTCATTAAGTTTGCCAAGCAGCACAAGGAACTTACCTTCCTGGTAACCCGTATTGGCTGCGGAATTGCCGGTTTCACAGATGAGGAGATTGCTCCGCTCTTTAAGAAAGCCGTTGAGGTAGAGAACATTTTGCTCCCCGGCTCCTTTATGAAATTCTTACAGTAACCCAATGGCCTTAATCAAGGCAACACTTCCTGCCCTCCCTCCGCCCAAGATTAAGTTCAAATAATAATGAAGGAGCCGAGTAATCAATTCTCATTGAATTACCCGGCTCCCGTTACCGAGGGGATAGAGAAGATTTACAACTTTCCCATTGTAAACGCGCTTGTGCGCCTTTACCTTGGTGAGTCTGCATCTATCAACTCTGATGGTTAAGCAGACAATTACAGGATTTGCCCTCTTTTTTTTCATAAAATTAATAGTATCGCGTTGAAGAGCAAGAACCTCCTTGTTACGCTACCTCCCCTCGGTTTTAAAAAAAAGGGTGGCTTTTCAGCCACCCGATTTCCGTGATACTATTAATTTGATGCAAAGATATAGATTTTTCCCAATGTCAAAATCTTTTTGGTGACCTTTTCTTTGCAATGCAAAAATATAGTTGGAAAACACTTTTGTCAAGCATTCGCGTAAAAACTTTCAAAATGTGATTTAGAATGAAGTCCGGGCTGTATTTTGCCCTTCAATTCATTAACTATCAGTAGG
>CAMHRD010000167.1 GCA_946187365.1 uncultured Bacteroidales bacterium | reverse complement strand
GTGAGAAGCTTCAAAGAGGGGATGAAAGAGGTTGAAGACGATATTAAGAAGGACATTTCCGAATAACCAGGCAAAGAGAGAGTAGCTTGGCAGAGAAGGACATGACATTTTGGGAGCATCTGGATGAGCTGAGGAAGGTTCTCTTCCGGTCAGCTCTCCTGCTTTTTGCGGTGATGCTTGTGATGTTCTTCCTCAAAGACTTTATGTTCCAGAAGATTGTCTTTGCTCCCACGGATGACTCTTTTCCGCTCTACAGGTTTACAAACTACCTTTTGGAGCAGATAAACAGACCTCCTCTGGAACCATTCAGTCTGAAAATCATAAACATAGACCTGCCTGCACAGTTTTACGTTCACCTGAGTACCTCATTCTATTTTGCTCTGGTAATCTGCACGCCTATAATAATCTACTTCATCTGGACCTTTGTTGCGCCTGCTCTCTATCCTAAGGAGAGAAGGAGTGCTATTAAGGCCTTCACTCTGGCAGGAGTCTTCTTCTACACCGGAGTGATTGTGGGTTACTACCTGCTTTTCCCGCTGGCCCTCAGGTTTTTGGGTACATATCAGGTATCTCCCGATGTGGCCAATCAGATCTCACTGAAATCCTATATCTCCTCATTTTTCACTCTTATTCTGCTGCTGGGAATTGTCTTTGAACTCCCAACGGTTATGGCGCTGCTCTCCAAGTTTGGAATAATCTGGAAGAGCACTCTCAAGAAATACCGCCGCCACGCCTTTGTGGTTCTGATGATATTGGCAGCTCTAATAACTCCGTCAGACCCATTCACGATGATGGCCGTAGGACTTCCGTTATACGCTCTCTATGAGATAAGTATAATGATGTGCCGCAATAAACCTCTGGAGCAATGATTACCGTTACAGACCTTACGGTTTCCTGGGGAGCCTTCACACTTTTAGACCATATAAACTTTCACCTCTCAGATAATGAGAAGATTGGACTTGTAGGTAAAAACGGTGCCGGCAAGTCTACACTGCTTAAGATTATTTTGGGAGAGGTCTCTCCAACATCGGGTAACGTACTTAAGACAAAGGGAGAGAAGATAGGTTATCTGCCTCAGCAGATGGAACACTCTAAAGACAAGAGTGTTATGGAGGAGACAATGACCGCCTTTGATGAACTCTTTGCCGTTCACGCAAAGATAGATGAGATAAATCTTGAACTTCAGAATAGGGAAGATTACGAGTCCGCCTCATACAATTCACTCATTGTTGAGCTAAATAACCTTCAGGACAGGGCAACTATGATGGAGAGCGAACCGGCTGCCTCTCAGGCGGAAAAGGTGCTTACCGGACTGGGATTCAAAAAGAGCGAGTTCAACCGCCCAACCGGAGAACTGAGCCAGGGGTGGAATATGAGAATTGAACTGGCTAAGATTCTGCTCTCTAAACCCGATACGCTGCTGTTGGATGAGCCTACCAACCACCTTGATATTGAGTCTATTCAGTGGTTTGAGGATTATCTTAAGAGTTTCCGCGGCTCAGTGATTCTTATATCACATGACCGCCGTTTTCTGGACAGCATCACCCGCCGCACGGTTGAGATAATGCTGGGCAAACTCTATGACTACAAGGTGCCGTACTCTCAGTATAAGATACTTAGAAAGGAGAGGATGGAGCAGCAGAGAGCGGCCTACGAGAACCAGCAGAGGATGATTGAGAAGACTGAGGAGTTCATTGAGCGTTTCCGTTACAAGGCCACCAAGAGCAACCAGGTGCAAAGCCGTATAAAACAGTTGGATAAACTGGAGAGGATAACCGTAGATTTGGAAGACAGGGCGGCAATTACGGTTAAATTCCCGCCGGCTCCACGCAGCGGACAGGTTGTATTCAAGAGTGAAGATCTTTGTATAGGGTATGAAAATAAGAAGGTTGCAAAGGGTATAAACATAGTGATTGAGAGAGGGGAGAAGGTTGCCTTTGTGGGAGAATTCTCACTCAGGAGTTGGAGCCTATGGATGGAAAAGTGGAGAGAGGATACAACGTATCTCTGGGATACTATGCTCAGAACCAGGAGGATATACTTGATAAGAAAGATACCGTCTACTCTACTTTGGAGAACATTGCAACTGCAGAAATAAGACCTAAACTGAGAGATATTCTGGGAGCCTTTCTCTTTAAGGGAGAGGATATAGATAAAAAGGTAGCGGTACTCAGCGGAGGAGAACGTGCCCGTCTGGCCATGGCCAAACTTATTCTCAAACCCTACAACCTCCTCTGTTTGGATGAGCCTACCAACCACATGGATATCATAAGCAAAGATATTCTGAAACAGGCGCTTATGAGTTATGACGGCACTCTTGTAATAGTATCTCATGACAGAGATTTCCTCAACAATCTGGTAGACAAAGTCTACGAGTTCAAGGAGGGTAGGGTAAAGGAGCACCTTGGAGGTATTGCAGATTACCTTGATCATCTTAAAAAGGAGAGCGAGCAGCTCCTAAAGCCGGCTCCACAGGAGAAAGAGGTTAAGGTTCAGCCTGTTACAGACTCCCAGCAGATGCGTCAGGAGAGCAAGGAGGCTCGCAGAAAGAGGAAGGAGATTGAAAAACTGGAGAACGAGATTGCGGAGTTGGACAATAAAATTGCAGAGATAGAGATTAACCTATCATCTAACATTCCTTCGGAAAAGATTGAGGAACTCTCTAAGTTATACGCAGATACAAAGGCGCTCAGAGACGCCAAACTGGACGAGTGGAGCCTTAAGGCGCTCTAGAATCTAAGGTGTGAAAGCATTACCGCACAGGCGGTTGCAACGTTCAGAGACTCGCTGGAAAACTCCTCTTTAGAGACAATTTTCTTTCCATCCCTGTCAAATGCAGGGATAAGCACCTTCTCACAATCCTTTATTACAGAGGCTGTTTCATCTGAGATTCCGAATGATTCGCTTCCCATAATTAAGAGTGCGCCATTCTTCTTTGAAGAGGCAAGAATGTCTGAAGAGATTGGCTTACCCTCCAAAAATGTTGCAACTACATCCAAACCCTCCTTTCTTGAGAGCTCTATAACCTCCTTTAAATCTGCATATACCACAGGTACTCTGAATAGGGCACCCATAGTAGCCTGTACTGTCTTTGGGTTGTATAACTCCACACTCTCCTTTGAACAGATAACGGCAGCTGCTCCAAACCAGTCTGCAAGGCGGATGATTGTTCCCAGATTTCCCGGATCCTTTACATTATCCAGTGCAATGTAAATCTTTCCTTTGGAGAGTTGTATATCGTTGAGGGTGAGGTTCTTCTGCTTTACTACGGCAAGAACGGGAGAAGGGGAGGAGAGTGAAGAGATGCGGTTCATCTTCTCTGCCGTAATCTCATCGCGATAAAAAATATCTACCTTCTCAAAAGAGGAGCGGGTGAGTTCCTGCACCATCTTCTCTCCCTCAACTACAAAAAGGGAGCTCTCCGTGCGGTACTTTTTCTGCTGTAACGCTCTGATCTTCTTTATTTTCTCT
>CAMHRD010000166.1 GCA_946187365.1 uncultured Bacteroidales bacterium | reverse complement strand
TTTCCTCACGTAGCTCACCTCAATAACAGACCCCACCTTAACATTCTGCGCTGTAAATGAGAGTGTTTTAAGATTATCCGAATATTTTTTGTCAAAGATGAACTCCTTGCTCATCTTTGTTTTAACAATCTTACCGTCCTCCCAGTTGAAAGTTGTCACCTTAATATCTGTAATCTTCTCACTGAAATCACCGTCTGTACGGTAAATCATCTGAAAAGTGGCCAAATCTTTGGCGGATTCCTTAAGAATCTTGATTCTGTAACGGTAAGTCTTCTCCACGGCAAAATCAGCAACCGGAGTAAGATATACGGAACGGAACATTCCCTTGTAGATGTAAAGCGCTTTGGCAGAGGTATCCGGAGCATAACTTGTCATCTTAACCTCTTCTTCAGAAACGGCATCCAACTTTGGGTTGAACTGAATGGTCTGAGCAGCTGCTGCAGTTGCAAAGAGCATCAGAACGGAAAAAGCAAGGATTCTGTTAAAACGTTTATTCATAGTATGTTGTTTTATATTATCATCCTCCCGATAAATGGCGTGTGGTGGCAGTAAGGGATAAAGCCTAAAGATGGAATCTCCCTGGTAACAATGAGTTTTGCCTCCTTGCCAACCGTAATGGATCCCACTTTATCTGCAGCACCCATTGCGTAGGCTCCATTTATTGTAACGGCGTTAAATGCCTGGTTCGGAGTAAGATGCATCTTTATGCATCCCAGCGCCCATACAAACCTCATATCTCCGCTTGGAGAAGACCCCGGGTTGTAATCGGATGCCAGAGCAACTCCCAACCCGCTCTCTATAAACCCCTTGGCATTGCCGTACGGCATACCCAGAAAGAACGATGCACCCGGCAGCATAACCGGCATTGTAGAAGTACCCTTTAGGTAGTTCATCTCAACCTCTGTAGTTCTCTCCAGATGATCTACGGAGACAGCACCGTAATCTACCCCCACCTGCACTCCTCCGGATACGTCCAACTCGTTTGCGTGAATCTTTGGACGGATTCCGTATTTGGCTGCTGCTGAGAGTATTTGAGCGGTCTGAGCCACATCAAAGAAGCCCTTGTCACAGAAGACATCAACATAATCTGCCAGATTCTCCGCAGCAACCGCAGGAATCATCTCACGGCAAACCATATCTACATACTCCTGCTGTCTTCCGGCAAACTCTCTTCCAACCGCGTGAGCCCCTAAGAATGTGGATTTTATCACAACAGGATAATTCTCCTTCATTCTCTTTATCACTCTCAGCATCTTAAGTTCGCTCTCAAGATTAAGACCGTAACCGCTCTTAATCTCCATTGCACCGGTACCCTTTTCAATCATCTCTTCCAAACGCTGGCAGGATATTCTATAAAGCTCATCTTCAGAGGTTTTACGCAGCACATCCGCAGAGTTAAGAATACCTCCTCCACGTTTTGCAATCTCCTCGTATGAGAGTCCGGCAATCTTATCCATAAACTCCTGCTCTCGGCTCTTTGCATAGACAATATGGGTGTGGCTGTCACAGAAAGCGGGCATAACCCTCTTTCCGGTAAGATCCACTACCTCAACGCCTTTCATCTCATCCAAAGAGAGATTTTCCATCTTGCCGAATGAGGCAATCTTCCCCTCTTCAACCAAAAGAAAGGCGTTTGGCAAACTCTCCACTCTATCCATCATCTCTCCCTCCAATCGTTTAACTTCCGGAGGGAGAATGCCGTAAAGCTCTTTTATGTTTATGAATAATGATTTGCTCATATCTCAAATTAGAATTTTCTGATAAATTCTATTGATTTTTCAATCAGAGGATGCATATATGTATCCTGCTCAATATAAGGTACTTCCTTTCTATATGCCTCAAATATTGACTCTATCTTATCTGAAGATTTACACCCTGTCATCTGATGACGGAAGTCCAGTGCCTGAGCTGCATTGAAGAGTTCAATAGCAAGCACTCTCTCCGTATTCTCCACAACTCTAACAAGTTTGGTGGCTGAGTTGGAGCCCATACTTACGTGATCCTCCTGCCCCTGTGAAGATGGAATTGAGTCTGCAGATGCCGGCCAGCAAAGCCCTTTGTTCTGGCTTACAATGGATGCGGCAGTATATTGCGGAATCATAAATCCGCTGTTAAGACCAGAGGCTGCCACAAGGAATTTAGGCAAGCCTCTCTGACCCGATATAAGGCGGAAAACTCTTCTCTCTGAGATATTTGCAAGCTCACTCATAGCAATTGCAAGAGTATCCATAGGTATTGCAATAGGCTCTCCGTGGAAGTTTCCTGCGGAGATAATCATATCCTCATCCGGGAATACGTTAGGATTATCCGTTGCGGAGTTAATCTCATTCTCAATAACTGATTCCACATAACGGATATTATCCTTAACCGCTCCGTGAACCTGAGGAATACACCTGAATGAGTAAGGATCCTGAACATGCTCTTTTTGCCTGTTAATGAGGTTACTGCCCTCAAGCAAATCCATAAATCTTGCAGCGGTGTCCAACTGTCCTCTGTGACGGCGAAGACGGTGGGTAAGCGGATAGAAGGCCTCTATTCTGCCGTCGTATGCCTCCAGTGATATTGCTCCAATCATATCCGCCCATTTGGAGAGTCTGTGACACTGAATCAGAGACCATACTGCGTGGGCGCTCATAAACTGGGTACCGTTCAGAAGTGCCAGTCCCTCTTTGGATTGCAGGTTTATTGGCTCCCAACCCATCTCCTTCCAAACGGAGGCACTCTCTCTTACCTCGCCCTTGTAATCTACCTCTCCCAACCCAATCAAAGGAAGTGAAAGGTGTGCCAGCGGTGCCAGATCTCCGGATGCTCCCAATGAACCCTGCTGGTATACAACCGGCAGAATGTCATTATTGAACATATCTATAAGCCTCTGTACCGTAATCAGTTGCGCTCCGGAATGACCGTATGAGAGACACTGTACCTTAAGCAGCAGCATCAGTTTTACAATCTCATTTCTAACTCTCTCTCCCGTTCCGCAGGCGTGGCTTACTACCAGATTGTACTGCAGCTGAGAGAGTTGGTCTTCCGGTATTGTAACGTTGTATAAAGAGCCGAATCCGGTGGTTACTCCGTATACCGGACGTCCAATGTCTTCCATCTTACTGTCCAGATACTTACGGCACTTTACTATTGCCTTTTCCGCCTCATCGGAGAGGGAAAGGGTCATCTTCTTGTCAATTATTTCCTTTATTCTCTCCAGGGAGAGATGGTCAAATGATATTTTATGTTCCATACAGAATCAGAATAATTCCTCTATTATATTGTCATCTACGTGATTAGGAAGGGTAACTACCAAATTCGGGGTACGTTGCATCTCCCTCTTAATTGCATCCTCAGCACCGGAGTTTCTAGCCCATGAGCGGCGTGCAATTCCGTTATTTACATCCCAGTGCAGCATCTCCTTAATGTGTCTTTCAGAGTCAGCACTTCCGTCTATTACCATTCCAAAGCCTCCGTTTATAACCTCCCCCCAACCTACTCCGCCGCCGTTATGTATT
>CAMHRD010000165.1 GCA_946187365.1 uncultured Bacteroidales bacterium | reverse complement strand
ATTCATCTGAACAATCTGGCTTACTCAAACTCTGCAGGTATTGAGTCTTACCGCAAGGGTCTTGCAGGATACTACAACAAGCTGGGTATCAACGTAGACTACAAGGATGTAATTGTAACAACCTCTGGCAGTGAGTCTGTACTCTTTGCAATGAGCGTTATCTGCAACCCGGGTGACGAGGTTGTTGTAATGGAGCCTTTCTACACCAACTACAGAGCATTTGCAGTTCAGAACGGCGTAACTTTGGTTCCTATCTCCACAAAGATAGATGACGGCTTCCAAGTTCCTCCAATTGAGGAGTTTGACAAGTACATAACTCCAAAGACAAAGGCTATCCTCATCTGCAACCCTGGTAACCCAACCGGTACTCTCTACTCAAAGGAGTCACTCCAGAAACTTGGTGAGATAGTTAAGAAGCATGATATATTCCTCCTTTCAGACGAGGTTTACCGTGAGTTCTGCTACTCAGACGTTCCTCACTTCTCTGCAATGCAGCTTGAGGGTCTTGAGCAGAACGTAATGCTTTTGGACTCAGTATCTAAGAGATACAGCATGTGCGGTGCACGTATTGGTTGCATTGTATCTAAGAACAAAGAGGTGATGGCAGCACTGCTTAAGTTTGCCCAGAGCCGTCTCTGTTCACCTGTTGTTGAGCAGATTGCAGCCGAGGCAGCTTTGGAGACTCCAAAAGAGTACTTTGCAGCTGTTAAGGCAGAGTACATTCACAGAAGAGATGTGATGATAGATCTCCTCAACAAGATTCCTGGAGTATTTACTCCAAAACCAATGGGTGCATTCTACACCATTGCACGCCTCCCTGTAGATGACGCAGAGAAGTTTGCAAAGTGGATGCTTGAGGAGTTCAACTACAACGGTGAGACAACAATGGTTGCTCCTGCTGCCGGATTCTATGCAACTCCGGGTAGGGGAACAGACGAGGTAAGACTTGCTTACGTGCTTAAGGTTGAGGACATTGAGCATGCAATCAAATGCCTTGAGGAAGGCCTTAAGGTTTACCCTGGAAGAAAATAATTATTAACCCATAAAAAATAGTATTATGAAAAAACTATCTATCATTGTGCTCTGCGCTATGTTCGCAGCATTCATGGTTTCCTGCGGCGGTGACAAGGGAGCAAAAGGTAATCCTTTTGGAAAGATTCCTTCAATTGTTAAAAATCTGATGGATGAGGGTGAAAAGCTGAAGAAAGACGCTGAGAATATGAAGAGTCTTGGCGATATGGCTAAACTCATCTCAAAGGGTGCTAAACTTGCCAGCCAATTTAAGGAGGACGTAGAGAAGGCTGCTCCTAGCGTAGTTGGTAATGAGCTTCCTACAGAGCTTGCAGAGGGAACAACCGTTATTACAATTGCTGCTCCTATGGCAATTGAGAAGGTTACTCCTTTCAATGACTTTGTAACATTCACAACAAAGGGCAAGGTTGCTCTTGCAGAGGATTTTGACCTCAACGCAGAGGCTAACCAGGGCAAGAAGTTCATCAACGTAAAGTGCACAGTTCTTGACAAAGAGGGCCAGCCGGTTGAGGGTTATGAGAACAAAGCAGTAGGTAACTTTGATCTTGCAAAACTTGCTAACGAGAACAACGTAGTTGTTAAGGGAACTGAGATTGAGATTGACAAAGACCTCAAATTCAGTGACAAGAGCTGGGAGAAACTCTCAGAGCTCAGCAAGATTGTTCTTACCTGCGAATAATCTAAGACTTACAATGAAAATGAAAGCCGGTCCAGTGGGCCGGCTTTTTTTGTACATCTAAACCAAACTATCTGAATGATTGGAGTTCACGGTATTTAGGCAGCGGCCAGAGTTCGTCATCAATTACCATCTCAAGCTTGTCTGCACTCTCTCTGATTGTCTCCATATAAGGAGCAACCGTCTCTGAGTAAGCCTTTGCCTTCTTTGGAATATCTGTAATCTTGTTTGCAACCTTTCTTGCCTCAACAAGGTTGTGAACCTCTGCATGGAGGGTATTTATATATCCCGATATTTTCTCAATCAGATTCATCTGCATTGCGCTCATCTCCTTGTACTTGGCAGGGAAGAGCTCCTTTATGCCCTCAACGTTTTTGATGAGGGAATTCTGGAAGGTGATTGCGGTAGGAATGACGTGGTTGGTTACAAGGTCTCCCAGCACTCTGGCCTCAATCTGAAGCTTCTTAACGTAAATTTCATTCAAAACCTCATATCTTGCGGCAGCCTCTCTTGGGCTCATAATCTGCATATCTTCAAAGAGTTTGAGGTTCTTCTTGTCTGTAAACTCCTTGAATGCGGCAGGAACACTTATGCTCTCCAGCCCTCTCTTCTTTGCCTCCTTTCTCCAAGCCTCGCTGTAACCGTTGCCCTCAAAGCGGATGTTTCTGCTCTCTTTAAGGAACTGGCGTATAACCTTCATCATAGCCTTGGTCTCCTTCATTCCCTTATCCATCTCCTCAGTAACCATATTCTTGAACCTTATAAGCTGCTCAGCTACAATGGTGTTGAGAACAAAGATGGAAGATGCAACGTTGGCAGATGAACCTACTGCTCTGAACTCAAAGCGGTTACCGGTAAATGCAAACGGAGAGGTACGGTTACGGTCTGTATTATCCGGCAGAATCTCCGGTATCTGGTTTACAATGTGGAGTTTGCTGCGTACCTTAACCTCATTGTCCGTTACTGCGGAGAGTTCATCGTCCGGCATGTTCTCAATACTCTCAACCAACTTGGTGAGGGTCTCTCCAATGAATATACTCAGAACTGCAGGCGGAGCCTCATGGCCACCCAGGCGGTACATGTTGTTAAGTGAAGCCACCGTGCTCATAAGCAGATGGTTATGCTCATATACTCCTCTCATTACGGCAGAGAAGAAGCAGAGGAACTGCAGGTTGGCTCTTGGGTTCTTGCCCGGCTTTAAGAGGTTTACTCCGGTATCTGTTATAAGTGACCAGTTGCAGTGCTTGCCGCTTCCGTTCACTCCGTCAAACGGTTTCTCATGGAAGATAACCTTAAGGTGATGCTTTTCTGCAATGGCCTTCATAATAATCATCATCATAAGGTTCTGGTCTGAAGAGATATTTGCCTCACCGTAAACCGGTGCAAACTCAAACTGGTTAGGAGCCACCTCGTTATGACGGGTCTTAAGGTGTACGCCCAGTTTGTAGGCTTCAGTTTCAAAGTCCTGCATAAAGGCCATTACACGGCTTGGTATTGCTCCAAAATAGTGGTCTTCCAACTGCTGGTCTTTTGCAGCGGTGTGGCCCAAAAGGGTTCTGCCACAGGCCATTAAATCCGGTCTCGCACTATAGAGTGCATCATCTACAAGGAAGTACTCCTGCTCAATTCCCAGTTGAGGAACAACCTTGTTAACGTTTTTGTCAAACATCTTGCAGACCGCAACCGCAGCTTTGTCTATTGCTGCAATAGATTTAAGGTGAGGAGTTTTCTGGTCCAGAGATTCTCCGGTGTAGGCAACAAAAACAGTAGGTATACAGAGTGTCTGTCCAATTATGAAGGCCGGTGAGGT
>CAMHRD010000164.1 GCA_946187365.1 uncultured Bacteroidales bacterium | reverse complement strand
AGTAATAATAAACTCTTTTTCATAATCAATGATTTTTAAAGATTACCAGAAAAGTTCGTCTGGAACGTTTTCAAATGGACTTCCGATATTGTCCCCTAAGCCGGGACTTGTCGCTATTATCCCTTCCATGGAAAAAGCGAACTCGCTGCACTCTGGTGCAACGTAATCAAATTTCTTTTGCATAATGTTATTAGGGTTATAATTAGTTGATTTACAATGATTTATAAGCCCCTCCCGGAGACCGGGAGCAGCCTTCAGGATGCTGTGTTTTAGAATTATTGTCATCCCAGAAGCCTTTTACGACTAACAAAAATACAATTTTTCCAAAATAATTGGATAGATTTTTAAAAGATTTCTAGGGATTGATACTGTATAGTTTATCAAGATTTTGGTACATTTGTTATTGTATGAAAGGTAAGTTATTGGTTTTGGGGTTGTGTTTGATGATGGCATCTGTTGGGTATGGTGCCGGTGTGAGTGGTGTTCAGACGGATAGTTTGGAGACGGGGGCGTTTGTGCTGGTGAGGGCTGTGGTGCCTAACGGGATGAGTGTGAGCGATGTGAGATTGCTGCCTACTATGGGGGAGATAAGGTTTTTTGATGGTGCTACTCGCTATTTGGTGATTGACAGGGAGAATCTGACTATTGAAGGGGAACCAATGGATAATGCTGAAAATAAGGATGCTACGAATGGGGAGATTAAGAGTGCAGATGGCAAGACTGTGGAGGTGATGCTGGTTCTGCCGGAGCAAAATCTTAAGGGCAGTGATGTTGCCGTTCTGGTTGTTGGAACTGAGCTGTTTGTAAATCAGTACGGTACGTGGATGGAGAGCCAGGTGGTCTATACCGCCAAGGTTGCAGGAGAGAAGTTGGAATCCGGTGGGGTTTACATCTGGGAGACTCAGCCGGTGAAGTGGGAGTATATAAATAATAATCTGAATGTAAGCGCTTTATATCAAACCAACATAACATCGCAAGTTGGAAGCGGCGAGTATTCCGGCATCACATATATCTCAGGAAATCAGTACGCAGTGGTTCACGATAAACTCAACGGAGGTGGCCTAACTCTCTTTGACATACCGCTTTACCCGGACGGTTCGATTGTTCGTGTTACTAAGAGCGTGCCTGCGGGAACCTCTGGATCTGCCGTTTCCTCCAGAGACAATGAGGGAGTTGCCTACGTAGACGGCAAGCTCTTTATCTCTGCGGAGGCAGACCAGTCCATTAGGGAGTACACCCTTCAGGGCAAAGAGACCGGCAGAGCGCTTGCTGTTCCCTCTGATCTTTCTCCCGATAAAATTCAGGGCAATGCTGGCTTTGAGGCTCTAACCTATAACGCTAAGACTGAGCGCTTTTGGACGGTGACAGAGAAGCCGTTGCTTGCAGATGATTTCATAGAGGGGCTTATGCGTCTCCAGAGTTTTGGAAAGAATTTGAAACCATCCCAAAGAGCATTGTATCTGATGGACTATCCCAATAAGTCTGAAAATGAAGTATCCGGGGCGTATGCATACGTTCACGGAGTTCCTGCGTTGGCAGAGTTGGATGATGGCCGGCTGATTGTTCTTGAGCGTGAGGTCTATGTGCCAAACGGGAACGTTCTTGTGAAGGCGTTGGGAGCCAGAACCTGGACAAAGCTCTATCTTGTTGACCCTGTGAACGATAAATCCGGTATTCTGCGCAAGAGTCTGCTTACTTCCTTTATAACCAGCTCTTTGAATCTTGCAAACTTTGAGGGAATGTGCCTAGGTCCTAAGCAGGAAGATGGCAGTCAGGTCCTGATTCTGATTGCAGATTCCCAAAACGGCTCAGGCGGCCTCACCAAAGAGTATATTAAGGTACTGCTAATTAGATAAGGGGGCTTTTCATTTTGGAGCATATTTGTTAAATTTGTTGGTTAATGGTAATAACCAACACAAAGACTTTGACAATATGCAGTTAATTCTTTTATCGGGAGGATCTGGAAAGAGGTTGTGGCCCCTTTCAAATAATGCCCGCAGCAAGCAGTTTTTGCCGGTTCTTGCCTCTCCGAATGGGGGGAAGGAATCTATGATTCAGAGGCTTGTAAGGCAGATTAACGCATCCTCTCTGAATGCAGAGATAACCGTTGCAACCAACACCGGGCAGCGAGACAGCATCATCTCCCAGTTGGGAGAGAAGGTGAAGATTGTGCTGGAACCGGAGAGAAGAGACACTTTCCCGGCCATAGCTCTTTCTGTCAGCTACCTTGCTCTTGAAAAGAAATGCTCTTATGATGAGGTGGTTGTGGTAATGCCGTGCGATGCCTACACAGAAGAGGGTTACTTTGAGGTGATTGGTAAAATGGCGGAGGCTGTTAAGCAAAAGGCTGCAGATCTGGTGCTTATGGGAATTGCCCCAACCGCACCGAGCGAAAAATACGGTTACATTGTACCTGAAAATCGCGATGGTTCAGCGTGTGACACCCCTGAATGGATTGCTGTTAAGCGTTTTGAGGAGAAGCCTGGCACTGAGAAGGCTGCAGAACTGATAAAGGAGAATGCTATGTGGAACGGCGGAGTCTTTGCCTTCCGCCTTGGATACCTGAAAGAGGTTGTTGGCAAGTACATTACAGCAAATACCTTTGAGGATATGGTTACCCGCTTTGCAGAACTGCCAAAGATAAGCTTTGATTATGAGGTGGTTGAGAAAGCTAAGTCTGTGGCGGTTGTCTGCTATGACGGCCTTTGGAAAGACCTGGGAACCTGGAATACTCTCTGCGATGAGCTTCCGGAATCATACTTTGGAAAGGTTGTTGCCGGAGAGGGCAATTCTAACGTACATGCTATTAACGAGTTGAACATCCCAATGTTTGTATCGGGGCTCAAAGATACGGTTGTTGCAGCCAGCGCAGACGGCATAATGGTAAGCGGAAAAGAGGAGAGCGAGAAGATAAAAGACTACGCAGACCAGCTGATTACCAGGCCTATGTACGAGGAGCGCCGCTGGGGAACCTACAAGGTTCTGGACGCGGTTACCTACAAAGACGGTCGCGAGTCGCTGACCAAGACTATTACTCTAAATCCCGGAAAACACATAAGTTACCAGGTACACCACCACCGCAAAGAGGTGTGGACGGTTGTAGAAGGCGAGGGAGAATTTGTGCTGGACGGAGAGCGTAAGGCCGTGCATCCGAATGACGTGCTGGTGATTCCGATAGACCATCACCACGCCATAAAGGCCGGCCCTAAGGGGCTCACATTCATAGAGGTGCAGATAGGCTCACCTCTGATTGAGGAAGATATTGACAGATTTGATTATCAGTGGTAGTAAATAAACAGTAGCAGAGTGGGTTATAGGAAGCAGGCATCCAAGATTTTTTACAGGCGGGCGGGAACGGTTTTCCTTGCTCTCTTCATCCTTTTGGGTGTTGTGCTCTGCCTCACCGTGAGAGAGTACACTGCAAACGCCTACCTCTCCTTCTACCCGGAAGCCCCTAAACCTCTTAGTGTTATTTCAAAAGAACGGGAGGTGGAGTTGGTGGATTCCTGTAAGGCGGATGCGGTTAAGTTCTTG
>CAMHRD010000163.1 GCA_946187365.1 uncultured Bacteroidales bacterium | reverse complement strand
TACCAAAGGAATTATCTCCTTGCTAATAAGAGTTTACAACGGTCAGTCTCCTAAAGATATTTTAGATTCTGATCTTAGTTTTATTGAGAGTATAGGACTTAAAGAGAACCTCTCACCAACTCGTGCAAACGGATTGCTCTCAATGATAAAACAGATAAAATATTACGCGTTGGCTTACGCGGAAAAAGAGAGTTAAAGATGGCAGAGAAAAAATATACGGTTGAGGAGTTACAGAAGAACGTCATACGTGCAATAAAGCAGGTGTATGATCCGGAAATCTCTGTAAATGTGTATGATCTGGGCCTGATATATGAGCTTAAGATAGGGGAGAAGGGAGACGTTTTCATTAAGATGACAATGACCTCTCCAACCTGTCCGCTGGCAGATGATTTGGTAAACGATGTAAACAACGCAGTATCAGACGTTCCGGGAGTTACCGGAGTTCAGATAGAACTTACCTTTGAGCCTGAGTGGGATCAGAGCCGTTTGAGTGATGAGGCCAAACTGGAATTGGGATTAATGTAATGAGGAAGAATCTCTATAAGGTATATCTGCTGCTAGGGAGCAACAAACCCTTTGGCAAACTCTCAAGCTGTGAAATTATAGAGGAGGCGGATAAACTTTTATTAGAGGCCTTACTTCCTGATTATTTGGAGGTTGACTCGCTTGAGGAGGTTGCAGACACCTCTGAGATTTTAGAAAATGAACCGGTGGGGGAGTTTGAGTGCGAATACGACAAGGAGAACAACCCTATACCCGTAGGCAACTTCTTTAACCAGGTGCTGATGTGCCAGACCAACAAGGAACCTCTGGAGGTGTTGGACGAGTGCCTCAGAATTGAGAAGATTTTTGGAAGAGAGCGGCATTATAAAGTTAAAGGAGTTGTTTACCACTCCCGCACCCTGGATGTAGACATTTTGAGGATTTTTAAGGCGGACAAAAAGGGGGACAAAATCTTGAACAAAGATTTGAGTTGGAGGGAGTTGAGTATAAATGAAGAAAGACTTCAGGTTCCGCACCCAAAAATAGGTGAGAGACCTTTTATTAAGCAGTTGACAAAAGATATTAAGATATGACACAGGAAGAATTGTTTAAAAATTTGATTGCCCACACTAAGGAGTATGGTTTCATATTCCCTTCAAGTGAACTTTATGACGGACTCGGAGCTGTTTATGATTATGGGCAGATGGGAAGCGAACTTAAGGCTAACATTAAGAAATATTGGTGGGACTCTATGGTTAAACTCAACGAGAACATTGTTGGTATAGACTCCTGCATCTTTATGCACCCAAAGATTTGGAAGGCTTCCGGTCACGTAGATGCATTCAATGATCCGTTGATAGATAACAAAGATTCCAAAAAGAGATACCGTGCAGATGTTCTCCTTGAGGACTATATTGCAAAGATCGAGGCTAAGATAGAGAAAGAGGTTGCCAAGGGACAGAAGAGATTTGGAGAGGCCTTTGATGAGGCCCAGTTCCGCGCAACCAACCCTAACGTTTTAAGGGAAAAGGCCAAAGCAGACGAGGTTAGAGCACGTATGAGTAAAGCTTTAAATGACAACGATCTAGTTGCTCTGCGTCAGCTGATTATAGACTGTGAGATCGTAGACCCAATCTCCGGAACAAGAAACTGGACAGATGTACGTCAGTTCAACCTTATGTTCTCCACCCAGCTTGGTAACACATCTGATGAGACCGGTACTCTCTACCTCCGTCCGGAGACCGCACAGGGAATCTTTGTGAACTTCCTCAACGTTCAGAAGAGCGGCAGAATGAAGATTCCGTTTGGTATTGCCCAGATTGGCAAGGCTTTCAGAAACGAGATAGTTGCCCGCCAGTTTATCTTCAGAATGAGAGAGTTTGAGCAGATGGAGATGCAGTTCTTTGTACGCCCTGGTGAGGAACTCAAGTGGTTTGAGCACTGGAAGGAGAAGAGACTTAAGTGGCACCTTGCAATTGGCTTAGGCAGAGAGAATTACAGATATCATGACCATGAGAAACTGGCTCACTATGCTAACGCTGCAACAGATATTGAGTTCAACTTCCCATTCGGATTTAAGGAGCTTGAGGGTATTCACTCAAGAACAGACTTTGATTTGCGCCGTCACCAGGAGTTCAGCGGTAAGAAGATTCAATACTTTGACCCTGAGCAGAATGCAAGCTACACTCCATACGATATTGAGACATCTATAGGTGTAGACAGAACCGTTCTGGCCGTTCTCTCCGGTGCTTACTGCCAGGAGAAACTTGACAACGGCGAGGAGAGAGTTGTGATGAAGTTCCATCCGGCTCTTGCACCTGTAAAAGTTGCCGTTCTTCCGCTGGTTAAGAAGGATGAGCTAACCGCTGTGGCTCAGAAGATTATGGATGAACTCAAACTGGATTTCAACTGCCAGTATGAGGAGAAAGATACTATTGGAAGAAGATACCGCCGCCAGGATGCAATAGGTACTCCGTTCTGCGTAACCGTTGACTTTGATTCACTTACAGACGGTAAGGTAACATTAAGAGAGCGTGATACTATGAGCCAGGAGAGAGTTTCCATTGAGCAGCTCCCATCTATCGTGGAGAAAAAGGTCTCCATGAAGCGCCTTTTAGAGCAGATTTAAAGGTTATTTTTAAAAAGTTTTGGTATTTCAAAAATAACTTATACATTTGCAGCCCCAAAAGGGATTCGGGGTGTGGCGCAGTTGGCTTAGCGCACCTGCTTTGGGAGCAGGGGGTCCTCCGTTCGAGTCGGAGTACCCCGACCACAAAAGATCGTTTTCATACTATGTTTTTTTGAGCTATTGCGGGTTCCCGCAGTAGCTCTTTTTTTTCTATATTTGTTCCTACAATATGGGAGGACAAAACACCTCTTTCATATAACTAACTTAAACTTAGTGAATTATGAAAACCGGCCCTCAATATCTGAAGAATTGTAATCTCCTGATATATACACTTTTATTTTTACTGCTTTTCTCTTTGTCCGCCTGTAAAAGCCACCGTATGGATAAGGAGACCAAAGAGATTTTAAAGTGCTGGAAGATAAAGGATTTAAAGCAAACGGAGAGGTGTGCGGCCATTTATCGTACCCAATTGGAGGAAAAGTTTAAAGCAGACTCATCCGTAGATAAAACAGAGTCTAAAAAGGAGTTTTTAGGAAGACTTGCCGCCCTCAGAGATTATGCAAAAAGGAATGACAATCCAAGAGTTGAGGTCAGAAACGCTCTCTATGAAGCCTTCGGCAAAAAGCTCTATAACTTTGATAATAAGGAATATATAAACAATCTTTTGGACCAGGCCGGTAAAAAGGCTGCGGAACTTAATGACCAACAGCTTCTCTCTGAGGTGTTTAAGTTAAAGGCAGATGTAAGTGATGATGAAAATACGGCCCTCTATTATAACGCTCTTGCTCTGGATCTTCTTGCAGAGTTTGGGGCAGAGGATGTTTTCTTCTCACAGGAAGAGCTCAGCAACATAAGCCGTGGATTCTATAACATAGGTGATTATAACAACGCCGTCAAATACGGAGATTTGATGGTTAACAAATGGTAT
>CAMHRD010000162.1 GCA_946187365.1 uncultured Bacteroidales bacterium | reverse complement strand
TCATCTTTATACCGGGAGCACCAGGAATTTGTATTGGTTCTCCCTGCTCCTCAACGGTAAGGTCTGTAAGTTCCGCCAAACGCTCAACTGAGGTGATTGCTCTGATGAATGCAGGAATGGTGCTGCCTATCTCACTTATAGGACGCTGCACCTGTCCAACAAGTTGGAGCATTGCAGTCATCATACCGTAAGTTACTGCTCCGCTGCTTATTCCCAGAACTCCCCAGAGGAAGGCCGCAGCATAACCGCCCATAAAACCAATACCCATAAAGGTTCTGGAGATGGCGTTGAAGTTCAATCTCTTACGGGTAAGGTTCTCAATGTCAGACTGCAGATTATCAAGTTTACCCAGAACTCTGGAAGGACCAAAGAGCATCAGAACCAGAATTCTGGAACGGAGGTTGTCCTGGAAAACCTGCTGAGCTTCACTGTCTTTGGAACGTATGGCGTTGGTAAGTTTTCTCAGTTGGGTAAAGTACATTCTGGAACCCACAATGGCTATGACCATTAGAATGACCATAATCCAAAGGAGTTGCGGAGCCAGCGTAAGAGTAAATACGGAGGCTGCAACCAGCTGACAGCAAGTGACTACCAGATTTGGGAATTGGAGGCACATAATGTCTGTTACAACTCTTATGTCCTCCTCCAGACGGTTTACGGTATCTGCACTGTGATAGGCCTCCGTACCGTTCCAGGTGCTGTTGAGCACATGCTCAAAGTACTTGCGTCTTAAGTAGTTCTTGGTCTTTACCTCTGTCATGCTCTCCCACCAGGAGGAGAAGACTCTGGATGAAATCAGAACTACAAGGGTAACTGCCAAAAGAGTGATAGCCTTGTTAAGCGGGAACTCACTGTGGTTAGTTACAATATCTACCAGAAGACGGCAAACCCATACAAATGAGAGAGATGCAACCACTCTCACCAGGCCCGCGAGTATGCTAATGGTAATCCGCCATCTTGAATGGCGAGACATCTCCCAGGCAGCACGTATGGAATAAGCCAGACTCTTCATTGTCTTTGTTCTGTTTTGATTTTTGGTTACTTGTCAAGCAAGCCTGCCTCTTCCCATTTGCTGAGAAGATTCTGAACATCCTTTCTTGCAACCTCTTCCGTCACCTCATACTCATCTGTAAGAAGCTTAACAACATCATCCTCTGTAAACTCTTTGCCTACAAGGTTTTCCCAAAGGTAGACAGCGGTCTCATTGAGGGTTATGATCTTGTTGAAGTTTACACGTTCAACACCCTCACCGGTAATGATGTGTTCTCCAACAATTGTTCTGAGTTTAAAACCTGTCTTAATTTTCATGACTATAAAAATAATCTACGGTAAAACCCTAGCAGATAGCGTCTTATGGGGAGCAGTCTTCTCCAGGCCTTTCCGCTTGGCGGGGTTACCTCTTTCTTTCCGTTTTTAATAATCTTTACTACTACGCCTAAAACATCCTCTTTTTTGCAGTGCTCATATCCAGCAATATTGCCGTCTCCCATAAGGGTGAGGTGAGTTCCTTGCTCCTCTATTACCCTGTGCATCACGTATCTATCGGGAGCTATTCTGGCCAGCACAATGTCCCATTTTTTTGGCTCCTGCTTTTTAAGCAGCACGTTGTCCTTTCCCTGGCGGATGAAAGGGAGCATACTGTTGCCCTTGGGTTGGAGCTCCACCTCCCTGCCCTCTTCCAAAAGCTTGCCAACCTCCGGTATCAGTATCTCGTTAGGTACAACTCGCTTATTCATGGACGGTGTCATAACAAAGTTTTGCAGCATCTGCATTTGGCAGACACTCAAGGTTATAGCAATGTACGGTGGTGGCAACGGCAGAGAGGGCGTTATGGAGCCCTTCTGCTATAGGATCATCGGGACGGAAAGAGGAAACACTCGGATAGAGGCAGGCGTAGGCGGCAACAAGTTTGAGGCGCTGGATTTTGTTCTCCGGTGCCTGAATTATTCTCACAAAGGCGCCTACAGGAAGCTCTTCTGCCTTGTAACAACGGGTTTTACCGCTCCACGGTGTTCCGTACACGGTTACCTTACCGTCATCCTTTATTCTTACAACGGGGTTGTCATCATTGAGGAGTTCACAGCCGGGGATGTTCTCCAGCCAGAGGCGGCTGTGGGTGCTCTTTCCCGTACCGCTTCTACCCAAAAAGAGATACCCCTTGCCATCCTTCTTAATTACGGATGAGTGGAAGGAGAGGGTGTTGAAACGGGCGCAACGCATGGCGTAGGCTATCATCATTACGTTGTTTACGGTGAAGAGATACTGGGAAGGGTCTACAACAGAGAACTCTATCTCTGAGAAATCTTCAGAGCAGAGCATACGGCCGCTTATGGGGAGTTTAGGCAGAGGTGCCATCTCCCAGAACCACTTGCCTGTTGGAGTCTTTCCCACGGTAATGTTGGGAAAGCCGGCCTCCTCTGAGACAATCATTGGTTTGTCATAGCGCTCCGTTACGGCCTCTATCTGCCTTATATTCAGAATAAAGGGGCCCTTCTTGTCTGAGAGGAACGGGGTAAGGTTGCCCATTTTATCCAAAAACGAGGCATTATCCGTCTCCATCCGTACAAGGTGTCCGCCTATTTCATAAACCCTGTTTTCCATATCTGTTCAGATAGTCAGTATCTGCAAATTTACATCTTTTTACTCTTTTCTTATTATTTTTGCCTCGTAAAACAAAGTTATATGAACATTGTAATAGCAGGTGCGGGAGAGGTTGGAAGCCATCTGGCCAAGATGCTCAGCAGAGAGGCCAATGACATCACAATCATAGACAGTGACGAGTCTCGTTTGGAGAAACTCTCTGAACTGGCGGACGTTGTAACTGTCTTGGGAGATCCTACATCCATTCCCGTTCTTAAGGAGGCAAGGGTAGAAAAGGCAGACCTATTCATTGCAGTTGGTCCGGCTCAGACCCAAAACACCAACATCATCTCTGCAATGCTCGCCAAGAAGATGGGAGCCAAGAAAGTTACGGCCCGCATTAACAACGACGAGTATATGGAGCATGATAACAAGCTCATATTCACGGAACTAGGTATAGACTTGCTCTTTTACCCGGAGAAGATGGCGGCTTACGAGATCATAGACCTTCTGAAAGAGACCGGCACATCTGAGTTCATGGACTTTGCACGCGGCAAACTGCAGATGGTGGTCTTCCGCCTGGAGGAGGGTGCTCCGCTGGTAAACAAGACCATAAATATGCTCAGAGAGCAGACCAACGTGGATAAGCCTTACAAGGCAGTTGCCGTTGAGAGAGGAAACAAGACTCTGATTCCTACCGGAGATACCAAGTTTATGCAGGATGACCTTGTCTTTATGGTGAGCAAGAAGGAGGGTGTTGCAGAACTTATGAGTTACTCCGGAAAGTATGAGATTGACGTTAAGAACCTTATGGTGATTGGAGGAGGTAGAATTGCAGAGATGCTTACACGCAAGATGGCCCATAAGGTAGATCATATAAAAATCATTGAGCAGAAGAAGGAACGCTGCGAATATCTGGCTGAGACCTTCCCTAACGTTGTGGTTATTAACGGAGACGGAAGAAACACAGATTTGTTGGTT
>CAMHRD010000161.1 GCA_946187365.1 uncultured Bacteroidales bacterium | reverse complement strand
CGGAAGATATCCTCAACTGAGAAGCCCTGTCCGCCGCCGAATCCGCCTGCACCCTCTGCCGCAAAGCCAAACTGGTCATAACGTTTTCTCTTTGCATCATCTGAGAGCACGTCATAGGCCTCCGCAGCCTCCTTAAACTTCTCCTCAGCCTCTTTGTTTCCCGGATTACGGTCCGGGTGATACTGAAGCGCAAGTTTACGGTACGCCTTCTTAATATCCTCAGCAGAAGCGTCTTTGGAGACGCCCAACACCTCGTAATAATCTCTTTTTTCTGCCATCTCTTACTAATTAAATTCCAATAACAACCTTTGCAAAACGGATAACCTTGCCGCCAAGTTTATAACCCTTCTGAACAACCTCAACTACCTTACCCTTAGACTCTTCCTTAGGAGCAGGAATCTGGGCAACGGCCTCGTGCTCGTCCGTGTCAAACTCCTTACCTACAGCCTCAATCTCCTCCAGCCCCTTGGACTTGAGAATGCCTACCAACTTCTTGTAAATGAGTTCTGTACCCTCTTTGGCAGCCTCGCTGCCCTCAGCCTTTGAAAGGGCATCCAACGCTCTCTCAAAATCATCCACAACAGGAAGCAGATCCTTGATTACCCCCTTAGCGGCGGTATCTACAAGTTCCAGTTTCTCCTGAGCGGAACGGCGGCGGAAGTTATCAAACTCAGCCATCAGGTAGTGATACTCCTTCTTCTGAGCTTTAAGCTCATCTACAGCCTTTTGCAGGGCATTCTCTGCACTCTCTTCTGCACTCTCGGCCTCTTTTGCAGCAGCCTCCTGACTCTGTTCAACGCTCTTCTTTTCTTCATCCATAACCTCCTCAGAGGTCAATTCCTTCTTATTTTTATGTGACATAATCCCAATTTTTGAACGCCCAAAGATAGGACAAATCTTTTGCCACACCCACACTTATATATTGGGAAAGGACAATTTGTCATAGATTAACAATATTGGCTACATTTGTTGACTATTTGACACCCGCAGCAATGATTGAGCAAATTCAGACATTTCTTGCCAATACACCCGTAACGGATTACAGGATGATAATCCTGCTAATATCCGTGGGCATCTTTGTGGGCTTCATCAACACCATAGCGGGGATGGCCACCGCCCTCTCCTACGGCCTCTTTATGATGATGGGTCTTCCAATCAACGTAGCCAACGGTACAACCCGCGTAGGCGTTCTGCTTCAGTTCATTACAACAAGTGCCATCTTTAAGAAAAAGGGCTACCTGGATGTCAAAACCGGCTGGAAGGTGGGCATACCGGTAGGGCTGGGTGCCATCTTTGGCGCTCTGCTTGCCGCCGTGCTCAAAGTGAAGGTGATTGAGATAGTTATGGCTATCCTTCTCCCGATAATTTGCCTGCTTCTTTTTATAGATAAGAGCCGCCTTGCCAAAATCAACACGGAATCCAAAAACTCCGGCCTTCTCATCTTCCTCATTTTTACCGTAATAGGAGTATACGGCGGATTCACCCACTCCGGAGTTGGGCTGCTCATTATGTTTGGAAGTTTCTTCTTTTTAGGGTTGGACATGATCCGCTCCAACGCCATAAAGCAATTTGCAGTAACCATTTACACTCCTCTGGCACTGGCGGTCTTCATCATCTACGGACAGGTGAACTGGACCATAGCCCTCATCTACGCCATAGGAAACATAATTGGCGGCATAGCAGGTTCTTACGCCTCCATAAAGGGAGGAGAAAAGTTCATAAAGGTATTTGTGACGGTAGTTATCGTGATAATGAGTACCTTCTTAATACTCAAACAGTTCAGATAGAATCAGAGTATTCCAAGGCGCAGCAGGGCCTTTTCAACTCCGTCAGAATCAACATCTTCCGTAATATAGTCTGAGGCGGCACGCACATCGTCAGCGGCATTGCCCATACAGACGCTCATTCCGGTATGCTCCAACATTGGGATATCGTTACCGCCGTCTCCGAAGGAGAGCGTATCCTTGAGGTCTATCTTAAAGAGTTCCAGCATCTTATCTATGCCGTAAGCCTTGGTTATCCCGGTCTCGTTTACATCTGCAAAGAGCGGGTTCCAGATGCTGGCGGTACAACCCTTAAGCCAGTCTCTCATAAGTTCATCCAACTCTTTCCCCCTCAGGTAGATACACATCTGGTAGACATCCTTCTCAATTATCTCCTCCAGCGGAATAACCACCGGCGGAGCTACTCCCACAACCCTTGCAATCTCCTCAGCCACATCAGATTGGCGGTTAAGGTAGTAGTTGTCCGAGCACATAAAGGAAAGGGGGAACTGAGGCAGACTCTCATCCTTAAGACGTTTGTAAATTGCGGTAAGTTCACTCTTTGGCAACGTCCTTCCAAAGAGCATCTTTTTCTCTCTGTCATAGCAGGTTGCGCCGTTATTTGCAACGTAGCCGTCAAAGAGCAAACCATCCAGAACACCGGTCATCTTCACCATACGGCCGGTTGAAATGAAAACCTTGATTCCCTTCTCTCTCAGAGCCTTCAGAACGCGCACATTGCTCTCTGTAACTCTGTGAGTCTTAAAGGAAACCAAGGTTCCGTCTATATCAAAAAATATCGCCTTTACAGCCACTAAGCCTTACCGTCTGAACCGAGAACGTTTACAATCTTGTGCTCATAAAGCTTCTGCATCTCGTCTCTTGCAGGGCCCAGATATTTACGAGGGTCAAACTCGCCAGGTTTCTCGTTGAAGACCTTGCGGATCATAGCGGTCATAGCAAGACGTGAGTCTGAGTCAATGTTAATCTTGCAAACTGCACTCTTGGCTGCCTTTCTAAGCTGCTCCTCAGGAATACCAACAGCGTCCGGAAGTTTACCGCCGTTCTCGTCAATAATCTTAACATACTCCTGTGGTACTGAAGAAGATCCGTGGAGTACGATTGGGAATCCAGGGAGTTTCTTCTCAATCTCCTCAAGAACGTCAAATGCCAATGGAGGTGGAACCAGAAGGCCTGTCTTAGGGTCTCTTGTGCACTGCTCAGGTTTGAATTTGTAAGCACCGTGAGAAGTACCTATTGAGATAGCCAAAGAGTCACAGCCGGTCTTGCTGGTGAAGTCTATAACCTCCTCAGGACGAGTGTAATGAGACTCCTCTGCAGCAACCTCATCCTCAACGCCTGCAAGTACGCCCAACTCAGCCTCAACTGTTACGTCATACTTATGTGCGTAATCTACAACCTTCTTAGTCAGAGCAACATTCTCATCGTAAGGAAGTGCGGAACCGTCAATCATAACGGATGAGAAGCCCATATCTACGCAGCTCTTGCAAAGCTCAAATGAATCACCGTGGTCCAGATGGAGAACAATCTGAGGATTCTCCCAACCCAGTTCCTTAGCATACTCAACTGCACCCTGAGCCATATATCTCAGAAGTGTCTGATTTGCATAGTTTCTGGCGCCCTTACTAACCTGAAGGATAACCGGAGATCTCTTCTCTGCAGCAGCCTTAATAATGGCCTGCAACTGCTCCATATTGTTAAAATTGAAGGCCGGAATGGCATATCCGCCCTTTACTGCCTTAGCAAACATCTCTCTGGTGTTAACAAGGCCTAACTCTT
>CAMHRD010000160.1 GCA_946187365.1 uncultured Bacteroidales bacterium | reverse complement strand
CAGCAGAGGAATATACAGGTGATCAGAATGAGAAAGCAGTATTTGACAATCTGCTGATGCCTTTTGCTGAAAAATACGGCCTTTCCGCATCTTATGAAGAATTCAGCGAATTTATAAGAGCACTTTCCGGCGGATCGGATGGTGAACTCTCTGAAGATGAGCTGGCACAGGTCGCAGGTGGAAAGGGAAGCGGAGGATTTCTATGCGGAGGATCAGAAGAAGGTAGAGGAGGCTTGTGCTAAAATGACTCGTAATGAGAGAGTTGACTTCCTTAACCACAAGACGGAGAAGTACACGGATATGATGATGAAACGTTGGGATAAACTTGCAAGACTGCTTATTGTAAAACACAATGACCAGACTATGCAGCCTTCAAAAGAGGGAGTGGTTGTTCCTGGCAGAAGAACAGCTCCTCAATACTCTCCTGTATTCAACGATGCCATTAAGAAGCACACCGGAGACCGTTACGTAGTGCCTAATAATTAGAGATTTATCCAAGAGATAGATTTATCTCTTCCCCAATAGGACACCTGCCGTTTAGCATAGCGGCGGGTGTTCATTTTTATAGCCTCAACCGCTGTTTCCAAGTCTGTTTTACCATCCAGATAATCAAAGAGTTCACGGTAGCCTACGGTTCTCAATGAAGGGATATGTTCAAGGTCTGCCTTCAACTCTCCGTTTACAAAACGGAAATGATCCAAAGACTTAACTTCATCCAGCAACCCTCCACTCATCATCTTGTCAACCCTCTGGTTTATACGGCCATACAACTTCTCTCTCTCCATATTAAGACCTATCTTCTCAATTGCAAAAGGACGCTCCTTTGCTCCGCTCTTCCACTCGGAGAACTTTTTCCCGGTCTGAAGAGTTACCTCCAGTGCTCTTACAATACGCTGTGGATTAGCAATATCCAGCGCTGCGTAAGATTCAGGATCCAGTTGTTTCAGCTCATATCTCAGAGACTCCAGCCCCTCTTCCTTAAGACGGATATTGAGAGTATGGCGCAGTTTCAGATCCGCCTCCGGAAAGGCATCCAGTCCGTTGCATACGGCATCTATATAGAGTCCGCTGCCTCCGCACATAATAATTCTGTTGTGCTCTTTGAAGAGCTCTTTAAGCAGAGCGAGCGCCTCAAGTTCATATCTTCCGGCGGTGTAATGTTCTGTTATGGAGTTGGTTTGAATGAAGTAATGTTTTACCTCTGCGAGTTGCTCTTTGGAGGGAACTGCAGTTCCAATGGTGAGTTCCTTAAAGATTTGACGGGAGTCACAGTTGAGTATTGGAGAGCCAATCTCCTTTGCAAGTTTAATGGCATAATCCGTTTTTCCTACGGCCGTTGGACCCAGGATAATGATAAGAGTATTACGGGTTTGTGCCACTAGAAATCAGCCTCGTTATCTTCCGGGTCCTCTTCTGTCTCGGTTCCCAGTTCTTCAAAATCTGTGATAGTATCCAGGTTGTCCAACTTGCTGGAGAACTGCCCCGGAGCCCTTCCCTTCTCCGCCGTAAGACGCGGATAGTGAATGTGCGGAATCTGCTCAACCTCACCCTCGTACGTTAGGGTAAGGAACTTGTTTTTGCTTAGATCAAATACATACTGGATGGTGGTCTCACCTTTGGAAAGAGTCTTGGAGAGAGTTACTCCGTCTATGGTTCCGCTTCCCAGATCAAAGAGTCCGTACATCCCCTTCATCTTTCCCTTCTCATCAAACCCCTTAAATGCAATCATCTGATCCGGAGCAAAATCCAGATCATTCACCAGGAATTTGTTCAGCGCAAAAAGAGTCATCTCATCTGAGAATTCATACTCTCTGAAGAAGACCTTGTTGCCCGGGAAGGTTACTCTGTATTTGATAATCTTTGCCATAATCTTTCTACTGTGTTTATTCCGTCCATCCACTCGTCAATCTTAGGACGCTGCGCTATCCCAAATTTAGTGAATATTTTCTGTATTTGCTCCGAGTGCTCCTTGCAGAAATGTTCTACATCTTCATTACTCTCATAAAATGAGAAGTTTACGCAGCCCATAGGAGGAAAAACGGAAGAGGTGTTTCTCATTATAAAGAAGCCTCCGTCAATGAACTCTTCTCCCTCCATTGTAAGCAGTGCACGCTGGCGTGTAACGGAATTTGCAAAGGCGGAAATCTCAGAGACCATTTTCATCTTTTGAGCCCCCTTTACAAGAGGCTTAAAATCAAAACCTTTTGGAGCCAGCAGGTAACTTATGCTGCGGCAACCAAGTCCGCAATAAAGGAACATATCCTCCGCCAGTCCTTCTAGTTCCTCTTCAGATTCTCTTCCGTTAAGAACTCCGCAGCTGAATCTTGAACCCCTGGCAATAAGCGGAACGCCCTTAAACTCAGAGGAGAGCAGGGCTTTGTTCTCGTCAGAACCGCTGAAAAGAATCACATCCGGCTTATATGAATTGAGTTCCGTTGCAGGTGCATTAACAGGAAGGAACTTAACACGATTTTTAATCTCCGAGCCTGTTTCCTCAATCATTGCTGGGATAAGATAACGATCTTTGGAAGAGAGCTTTACAACGGCGTTGGCACCTGTGGAGAGAGCGGAGAGCAGATCGTGAAAACCAACTGCCGGTATATTGCCCGCCATAATGATTCCGACGGTTTTACCCCGCATCATCTCTCTCTTGTCCTCGGAAAAAGAGAGCAACTTCTTTAGCGCCTCCTCACTGAGGTACTCCTTTGCGATGGCGGAAAGGGCCTTTTTCTGCATAGAGGGGGTAAAGAGCGGGTTAGAGGCAAAAGAGGAAGAGACGGCTTCAAAAAAACCATCGCGGAGCAAAAATGCTAACCTGCTGAAACTCTTTATGAAGACCTCCTCAAAGCCCATTTGCGCCCTTTTCTTATTGCAAATTTACCAAAAACAGACTACCTTAGCAACCCGGAATGGGCACAGAGAAAAAGTTGAATCTAACAGGTCTTCCGGACAACTATCTAAGTATCGCCTCCCCTTGTGAGGGTCTTTACAAAGATAACGGAAGCCGTTTTCTCTCTCTAGCCTTCCCTTGTCAGAGCCCGGACGAGGCGGAAGAAAAGGTAAAATCACTTAGAAAAGAGTACTTTGATGCAACCCACCACTGCTATGCGTATCGCATTGGGCAGAAGGGAGATCTGTTCAGAATCAACGATGACGGTGAGCCCTCTTCCACCGCGGGAAGACCTATTTACGGAGAGATTCTCTCTAGAAATCTGAGTGACATACTTGTGGTTGTGGTGCGCTGGTTCGGCGGTGTGAAACTTGGAGTGCCGGGGCTTATAAAGGCCTATAAACAAGCTACTCAGGAGGCTTTGGACTCTGCAAAAGTGATAACAAAAACGGCAACGCGTCCGCTCAAAATTCACTTCTCTTATCCTCAGACAGACCGAGTCTTGAAGGAACTGCGCAAGCGTGGAATCAGTGAGAGTGACAAGGAGTTCGGAGTGGATTGCTCACTTACCGCACACACCCCTTTAAGTATGTGCAGTGAGATTGTGAGCGTGCTGGAAAAGATTGAAAACGTTACAGTTACAGAATAAACTAATAATTCAATAATATGCCTAAGAGTTTAATTTCTATTT
>CAMHRD010000159.1 GCA_946187365.1 uncultured Bacteroidales bacterium | reverse complement strand
AATCATCAGCTCTTTCTGAAGAGTGAGAAGATACTCCTTCTCCTCTTTTAAAGAGGCGCGCACCACTCCAAGTTGGGAGTTGAGAATATCTATAAGTCCGTTGACCTCTATTCTCAGATCATCTTTGCCAACTCTCTCACCGCCTCTTAATGAGGTGGTTCCGCTGTCTCCGGTCTTGGTATAAATCTTATTCATGACGGAAAATATTAAAGATGTTCTCCTCTCCCCAGTAGAGGTGAGTGTAACTTGCTATTACGTTTTTAACTCTTAAAATTGGAGTTGTGACCTTATTGAGTCGGGCATCATAGACCTGCGTAACGCTCTTTGGCTGAGAGCCTTTGAATTTGGTGTAATGGAACTCGTGTCCTTTGAACGGAGTGTTGTTCAATGTAAAGGAGCGGTAACCAAGTGTGAGTTTTTTGTCCTCTGTTTTTGCGGTAATGGTGTAGGGTAGAACGTTGCAGAGTTTTGTCTCCCCGCCGTCAGTTATTATGCTGCGGCAGAGGTAGATCATTCCTCCGCATTCGGCCAGAATTTTTCCTCCCTTTGACGCGTAATCCTTTACGGATTTCATAGTCTTTTTTGAGAGCTCCTTCAGGTGCTTTTCCGGGTATCCGCCGGGCAGGTACAAAAGGTCCGTATCCGAAGGTATTTCAAACTCCTCTTCCGGGTTGAAAAAGGTAACGTTTTTAAAGTTATCCAGATGCTCCTGATAGATAAACGAGAAGGATTCCTCATTTCTGGCTACCAGCACTTTGTGACTCTCCTGCCTTGGCTTTGAGGTGCTCTTTTTAAGGGGGCGTGATGTGAGCTCCAGAAGGTGCTCAACATCTACATTTTTCTCAATGATTTCCGCTATGCCCTCTCTCTTTTTGAGGTTGGAAAAATCAAGCCCCAGATACCTTGAATTGTTCTCTAATATTTCACATTTTGGAATGAATCCCAAAGCGGGAATATTGAGATCTGTGCAGACCTCTTCCAGCATCTCTCTGTGACGCGGTGAGCCAACTTTATTGAAGATGACTCCCACAATTTTTACCCTCTTGTCAAATGTGATAAAGCCCTTTAAAAGAGGGGCAAGGGAGTAGGCGGCACTGCGGGCGTCTATGACCAGAACTATCGGGAGATTGAGGATAGAGGCTATCTCTGCGGCAGAGCCCTTCCAGCGGCTGTAGCCGTCAAAAAGTCCCATCATTCCCTCAACAACGCATACATCTGCAGAGGCGGAGTATTTTAAATAGAGCTCCTTTATGTGCTCCGCTCCGGCCATAAAAGTATCCAGATTTATTGAGGGTTTGTTGCAGGCTTTCTGATGAAACTTGGTATCTATGTAATCCGGCCCGCACTTAAAAGGCTGCACATTGTAACCCCTTTTTGACAGCAATTCCATAATCCCCATTGAGAGAGAAGTCTTACCCGAACCTGACGAGGGGGCTGAAATTAAGAACTGTGCAATCCTTTTCACGCACGCAAAGTTATAGAGTATTTGAATCATATCTCAAAATATTTTTTAAATTTGTCTTTGATTTGGGTAATCCAAGAGTTTTACTCTTGGGTGAAAGGGAATCCGGTGAAAGGCCGGGACTGTACCTGCAGCTGTATTTCCCATTAAGAGTCTGCTAAGAGATACCACTGGTTTTCCGGGAAGGTTTAGCAGATGGGAAGAGTCAGAAGACCTGCCCGCTTCGTTTCGGCGTTGGCCGCCTCTCAGGAATAAGGGTAACGGCAATCACAAAATTTTACATAATGAACAAGATTTTATTGTCAGGTCTGACGGCTCTGGCTATTTGTCTTTGCCAGGGTGTAATGGCTCAGGATACCCTGAAGACGTATGATCTTCAGGAACTTGTAGTCACAGGTACCGGTACGCTCCACCTTCTGAAGGATGCTCCGGTACAGACGGAAGTCATAACCAGCAAACAACTTAAGAACTTTACGGGAAAGAGTTTGCAGGATATTCTCTCCTTCCTGGGAACCTCATTTGACTTTAACGAGGACGATATGGGCAGCCATATTACCATGAACGGATTGGGTAACTCCTACATCCTCATTCTCGTAGACGGCAAGCGCCTTAACGGAGATGTGGGGGGAGACAATGATCTGCATCTTATAGATCCTCAGAACATTGAGAAGATTGAGATTGTAAAGGGAGCCTCCTCCGCTCTCTACGGAAGTGATGCTATTGCGGGCGTAATCAACATCATAACCCGCAAACATGATGACGGTCTCTTTTTGGAAAACTCCACAAGGGTCGGAAGTTACGGAGACATTCGCCAGCATAACGGAATTGGCATACGCTCAGGGCGTTGGAACAGTTACACCAACTTCCAGAGTCAGCACACGGACGGCTGGCAGAACACCTCGGTTGAGTACACACTCCCGATAGAGGAACCGGTAACGGATTCCAAAAACAAGACCCGCAACCGCTTTACCAACTGGCAGGTGGCGGAGAGACTCACCTACGATGCGGGGAAGAGCGGAGAGTATTATGCGGAGGGGAGCATTTACGGCAAAAGGATTTACCGCCCTTCCGGCAAATACGCTCATTATGACGTAAATACGTACGATCTCAAATACAAGAACGCCTCCGCTTCAATGGGAGGAAAATGGAAACTTACAGGGCGTGATTATATCTCATTTGATGCGGATTGGAACCGCCACGCCTATTACTATCACTACACGGACAACACTTTGGTGGAGGATTACGAGAAGAGTGAAGGCACCAAGTATTATCCGTACTATCCATATCTAGCGGGACAGGAGGCTCTCCAGAGCGACCAACAACGAACCCTCCTCTCTGCCAAAGGGGTATTTACTCTGCCATTCGGGAATCGTTTGAGCGGAGGAGCCGAATTCCGCTATGATTATCTCCACGCGCCTAACAGAGTGGAGGGTGGTACTGTAGATGATTGGACCGCAGCGGTTTATGTACAGGATGAGTTCAACCCTTCAAAGAAGTTCAATCTCACCGCAGGACTGCGACTGAATCAGAACCACCAGTTTGGATTCAAGGCCACTCCAAAACTCTCAATGATGTGGGCGGCAACAGATGACATCCGTTTCAGAGCAACCTGGAGCCAGGGCTTTAAAACTCCTGCACCTAAGGAGTTGCACTACATGTATGTAAAGCAGATGACGGGCACCTACCTCTACATTGGCAACAAGAATCTTAAGGCACAGTCCAGCAACTATTTCTCTGCCAGCCTGGAGTACTCCATAAGCAATCTGGTGGTTACCGTAAACGGTTACTACAACAAACTGGACAATATGATAACTCTCGTTACCATACCAAATTACGAGGCTCCGGCAGAGTATATTGCAAGGTTTGACCCGGTTAAGACACGTCAGTACCAGAATATGGACAAGGCCAAGACCTACGGGGTGGACTTTTCTCTGCGATGGAAAATCGGCGAATTTCTCGTAAATGCCGCCTACAGCTGGCTGGATACCAAGGCAGACCAGTATGATTCCGACCACGAGACAATCCGAAGGGTAAAGATTGACGGCGTGGCCCACCACAAGGGAAGTTTCTCCCTGCTTTGGAACCACAGTTTCTCGTCCGCCTACAATATGAGCGCGGGAATCTACGGCAGGATGTCCTC
>CAMHRD010000158.1 GCA_946187365.1 uncultured Bacteroidales bacterium | reverse complement strand
AAGGCGTCTCTGCTTATCCATAAAGGAGATATCTGTAACGGTCATTGGCTTAGGGAAATAGATATCTACCGTATCTTTCTTTGCAACAACTCCGTAGTTGGCTCCGGAAATTCTGAATTTTTCTACCGGTACCCAAGTCTCCTTAATCGGAGAGACTCCGTATCCTTCCCTCTTGTCAAAGCTGATTTTCAACTCCTTAGCGGTTGAGAAATCAAAGTCTTTGCTGGTGTAATACCAAGTTTTACCCTCTCTCTTAAATCCTTCCCAACTGATGCTTGGACTTTTGTCTATATCTGCATCGTCTGTAAAATACCTCTCAGTGCGCCAACATATATCCGGAGGAAGAGCGGTACCGTCTACAACCACCTCTAATTGTGCAGTTTTACCGTTGCCCCAATGCTTTGCAGGTTGGAAATCATATTTAATGGAACCGTTAGAAGTGGTATATCTCTGAATGAAGGAGTACGGATATGCAGGAGTGTAGTTTGAATTATAGACGGAGTATTTAACTCTCAGATTTACAACAGCGTTAGCCGGTACTGAGAACTTGGTGTATGTCCAGAGTCTGGACTCTGCCCATACGGAAACGGAATCCTCCATTGCTTCATCATATTTTTGGTGCCAAGGAGTTACTGCCTGGTGAGCGGAGTGCCACTGCAAGAGGCTGTCATTGAGGAAGAACTGAACGTCTTTAACATTGCCGTCCCACCATCCGCACTCATAGATAGACTCTCCCCAATCGTCACCTACAAAACCGCTCTTTTCCTTTGGAGTTCCAACGTAATCTACAGGGAAGCCGTAGTCTATATCCTTTATCTCTTTTGAGGAGTTGTTCTTAAGGGTGTAATCTACTATTACTGTGGTATATGGAATGCCTAATTGGAATACAAGTTTCTCCTTAACTATAGCTACATCCTTAATTGTACGCGGAATTGGGTTGCAGGAACGTGTTACAGATGAGAATCCTATAACAGGGTCTCCGTTGGCGGATGCACTCAGCGGCAGAGCCACTGCAAAAAGCAAAAGAAGAAGTTGTTTCCTCATAACAAATATTTTTAGTTTTCTTTACGGACAAGGTGGAGGGAAGCGGATTTACCGCTGAGTTCCAGCTTCTTACCGGTAGCGTCTATATTGGTGGCGTAAGAGATGGCCTTGTTCAGACTTATCTGCTTCTTAATATCTTCCTTCATCTCTTCAGATAAGAGGCTCTTAATGATAGACTTAACGGAATCTGCCATCTCCTCTTTATAGGTGATGCCGCTCTGGTCTATATCAAATATGATGGCCTCTTTGTTAGGAACAAGGAAGAGAGAATCTTTCTTCACCTCCCATTTACCCGGAATAAAGTATTTCTGAACCAGTTTGCCGGAGAATACGGAACCTGAGAGCGGGTTGTTTACTTTATACTCAAAAGTATGGTCCTCTCTGAAGATCACCTCAATAGCGTAGTTATCTGCGGAGAGAGCCGTCCAGTTTCCCGCAACCTCTTTAGCAGTAGCCTTGTGTACGTTTTTAATGTTCTTCTCCTCAAATTCCTTAAGGTCCCTGTCTGTTATGTTCATAAGGAACTTGTTGGACTCGTTCAGTTCTATACACTTATCCAATACGTAGTTTAAGAGATACTTACGCATCTCCACATAGTCTATGTAGATCTTTGTACGTATGTCTGAAAGTTTTTCTGAGCAGAGTTTGTAGAAGTTACCCTCGTCAAAGAGAGCGTCAGATGCCATAACTATCTTGTAGGTCTCCTCATCAGTAAGAGGTTTTTTGAAGTAGACCCAATCCGTCATCTGATCAATAAGCATAGAGCGGAGATCATAGCACTTCTGAACGTTCTTTATAAAGGTCATATCATCCAACGTGTTCCAGGATTCCTGGCTGCTGTTGAAGATGGACTCGTTTGAACGGTCAAACCTGAGATCTGGGTTCAGAAGGTTAGGAATCAGATAGTTAATAAAGGAGACAAGGGTATCTTTTGAGATGCTTCTTATGTTCTCTTTATGGTCTAAAACATATCTGGCATTCTCCCAGCCGCTCTCCTCCGTCTTTAAAATTACTCTGATGGTGTTTATTGTCTGGTCAATATCATGAATAACCATCATTGAAACCTGGCGGCGCTCCTCGGCCTCATGCTTTTTGTTTATAAGATGTGATACGCCAAAGGTGAGCAAAATAGAGATAACAGTTGCCAATATGGTTATCAGCAACTGTTTAGCCAGATCTGAAGATGAAAACTTTGACATCTGAAATCTCTTACTGCGCCTCTGAGCCTATTACGGTAATGACAACGTTCATTGCGGTGCCAATAGGATCTTCTGCACGCAGTTTTGTCATTCCGTCACTCTTTGCAACAATCTGCAATACCTGGTTGGCGTTGGTAGTTGCACTGGTTGAGCCGTAATTATACCCCGCCTTGGTTGAAGGAGGAGTAACTCCGGAAGCCTTTGAAACAGCTGTAAGTGACAGATCTGCGGAACCTTCAGCACTCCATTTAACAACACCGTTGAAAGGAGTTTTGCCGGAAGAGGCACCAATGTAAACCTTGATGGTATTGCCTACGCCCATTGTAAAGCCGCCCATATTCACTGCGGTACCGTTCTCCATATACATGCGTGCGTTTATGGAATGGAAGGTCTCATCCTGTTCTACCTCTCCGCCCCCTTTGCTCTTGGAACAGGAGATGACAATCAATGGCAACGCCAAAATTGCCATGAACTTAAGTAAGGTTGCAAAATGTTTCATAACAAAAAATTTCTCTCTTACTGTAAGACACAAAAAACGTGCTACAGATTAGTATTTATCTTCAATCTCGTCCTCTTTGTTCTCAATGTAATCTTTAAAGCGCTCTCTAACGCTCTTAGGCAGAGAGTTATCTGCCATCACCTTCTTCTCAATGCTCCACAGATGATCTTCAATCTGCTTAGCCTTGCTCTTGTTGCGGTTCTTAAGCGCTCTGTCATACTGAGCTAAAAGGCCGTGAATTCCGTGAAATTCCAAAAGCTCACTCAACGTGCTTGGCTTCTTGTTATCTGCCTGTTGCTTCTTAGGAGACTCCGGAGCGGAGAGGTTCTTGTCTGACTCCATTACGTTGAAAACCATTCTAACGCCTTTGGTCTTATTAAGAAGTTCCTTAGCCTCGTTGTATGAGAAATCTTTCTTGCCGTCCTCTCCAACAGAGAAGACAATGGTGTTCTCCACGCTACTACCTGAATTATAGACAGGTACAAGATTATTCAAATCCTCTGCCTTAAGAACGAATCCGTCTCTGATTCTAATTCCTCTGTCATCCAGAAGGTTCATCTCCATATCCATAGAACCTATAAGGCCGGAAGCCTCTTTGCGTACAGGCACAACACCCTGAATCATCCACTTGGAAGGATCATCCGGATTCTGAGCGGTAAAAAGCTTAACATCAGCACCTAAGCTGAATGAAGCAAAAGCGTTGCCTGCAAACTCAACGGTATTTTTAGGAACATAAAGTTCTACAGGCTTCTTATCAACGCAAGATGCGGTACTTATTGCAACTGCAAGAATTAAAAGTAGTTTTTTCATATCGCGATGGTTTTGTTTTTTAAGAGAGTAAATTCTTTACAACGGTAGAGATGGTCCTGCCGTCCGCCGCACCTGCAAGTGCCTTTGTGGCAATCCCCATAACCTTTCCCATATCTTTA
>CAMHRD010000157.1 GCA_946187365.1 uncultured Bacteroidales bacterium | reverse complement strand
TCATCATTGTACTCTTGCCGCTCCCCGATGGACCCATTATGGCAAGATAATCGTTCCTGTTTATTGAGAGAGAAACTCCGTCAAGCGCATTTACCTGCTGAGTTCCAAGCTGATAAATCTTATAAAGATTTTCAATCCTTATGACCTCATTCATACGCGCTGATTTTCAATAAATTGTCTGAAGAACTCCTTGCAGGCCTCCTTAAGAGATTCCAATGCAAGAGGGGTATCCCATTTTGCAGGATTCTCCTCTCCAACAGCGTTTGAAACGGAACGCAGTTCCATAAACATAACGTACTCGTTAAGACAGGTATAGAAGAACGCTGCTCCCTCCATGCTCTCTATCTGTGCGTTGTGTTTCTTTTTAATCTCCTCAATCACAGGCCTTTCTGCAGTAATGGTGTGAATGGTGACTCCTACCGCCTTCTTGTAACTCTCTGCTATCCGGTTGAAGAAATCAGGCAGCTGGGTCATCTGCAGTGTACCGTCTTTGAAAGGGAAGAGGTTGGCATCCAGGGCGTAAGAATCAAATAGCGTCTGGAATCCCGATGGTGTTCTGAACCCCAAGTCTCCAAAGGACTCCTTCTCTACAAGTGCAGTTGACCCTATTGGGAATTCATTGAGGTCATAACTTCCTGCTATGCCAATATTTACAGCCAGTGAATAGGGGTTGCCTTCTGCCTCCGCCTCCACCAGCTTTTTGGTGAGACGGTAACAGGTTGAGGTGGTTCCTATTCCGGTTAACATAAAGTCTACCTGAGCCTTGCCGGCAATCTGACTCTCATGAAGTCTGAGTGCCTGAAGGGCGCAATCCAGTTCCTCTTGTTCTGCAGCACAAAAAAGTATTCTCATAATCACTTGTATTAATGTAAGTTGGAACCTATAAGTCTCATAAACTCCTCTCTGGTCTTACGGTTGTTGAGGAAGGCACCGGTGAATGCAGAGGTTGTGGTAACGGAGTTCTGTTTCTGTACGCCTCTGATTTGCATGCACATGTGAGCGGCCTCAATAACCACTGCAACTCCAAGAGGGTGAAGCGTGTTCTGTATGCAGTCTCTTATCTGAACGGTAAGGCGCTCCTGAACCTGAAGACGTCTTGCAAAGGCGTCTACAACTCTTGGAATCTTGCTCAATCCTGTGATATAGCCGTTTGGAATGTAAGCCACGTGAGCCTTTCCGTAGAAAGGAAGCAGGTGATGCTCGCACATGGAGTAGAGCTCTATATCCTTAACCAGCACAATCTGCTGATACTCTTCCTTAAACATGGCAGACTTAAGAATCTTTACAGGATCCATTTCATAGCCCTGAGTCAGAAACTGCATACTCTTGGCAACTCTCATTGGGGTCTTTCTGAGCCCCTCTCTCTTTGAATCCTCCCCCAGAAGTTCCAGAATCCTCCTGTAGTGGTCAGACAACTCCTTTGTGGTTTTAGGGGTAAATATTTCCTCTTTCTTGTAAGACATATCAATCTCTCTGTTGTTCAAATCGGGCACTAAGTTAAGAATTTTAGTATATTTGTCCCAATCAGATTTTATTACTATGGAAGATGTAAAGGGCAAAGCCAAGATTCTTGTTGTAGATGACGAAGAGGATATCTGTGAAATCCTCCAATATAATTTGGAAAAAGCCGGCTATCTGGTTAAAACTGTGATGAGTGCAGAGGATGCACTCTCCATTATCTCAGATGAGAAATTTGATCTTCTGATGTTGGACATTATGTTGGGAGGAATCAGCGGATTAAGGTTGGCTCAGCTGCTTAGGGAGGATTACAAGAGTACCATTCCTATCATATTCGTTACTGCTCTGGATACGGAAACGGATATCCTTAAGGGCTTTAAGACGGGCGGAGACGATTACGTCTCAAAACCTTTCTCCATTAACGAGGTGGTTGCCAGAGTGGGTGCCGTGCTTGCAAGGTGCGGAATCCGCAAAGAGATGCCTACATCTTCTACCTCCTGGAACCGCTCTGCAGAGAGCGGAACGGTTGCATCTGCTCCTGCAAAGGAGAGCAAGAGAGAGGAACCTAACGAGTATAACTTTGGAGTTCTCAACATCTACCCTTCAGACAAGCGTGTTACGGTTGAGGGAGAGGAGGTGTTCCTTACCAAGAAGGAGATGGAGATTCTTATGCTTCTGGCCCGCAGCGCAGGTCACGTATTCTCCAGAGAAGATATACTCCGCCTGGTTTGGAAAGATGACGGCTATGTTCTGCAAAGAACTGTAGATGTTCATATTGCAAGACTCCGTAAGAAACTGGGCAAGGCTGGAGATCTTATCCTCAACCGCTCAGGTTACGGCTACTCTCTAGTGACCAAATAGAGGCTTGATGAAACAACTCGCTCTCAAATACAGATATCGTCTGCAGATCTATCTGTTTGTTCTGTTGGCACTTGCAGCCCTCTTCTTTGTACTTTTCCTCACGCGTCAGAGTAAGGGTTACAGCGTCTCTTCACTTCAGAGTGAACTGAAGGCAACCATAGGGATAATAGAAGAGCAGTTAAAAAAGCCTGAAAATCTGAAAAATCCAGAGAACATTGTTCTTGCAGACAAAATCAATTTCACTCTGGCAGATACGCTGGGAAACGTCTATTTTGACTCCCGTCAGAATGAGATCTCCGTTCCGGATAACATCCTGAATTTTGCGGAGGTTGCAAACGCCGTTACTAACGGAGAGGGGAGTGCAATGAGAACATCCATTGGGGAGACGGATGAAGAGAACCTCTATTATGCAAAGAAGACAGATAAGGGTTTTATAAGAACATACGTAAAGTTCCGTACGGCAAAGCCTGCCCAGTTGGAGAAAGACAACGTTTATCTCCTTATGATTTCCATTCTACTGGTTGCTCTAATTGGCTCATTTGTATATATTTCCAGAAGGCTGTCTAAACCTGTGAAGACCTACAGCCAACTGGTAAATGCTATCAGAGATGATGAGACAAAACTTAGCAAGATTGAGTTCAGCCATGACGAGTTCGGTAACGTGGGAAGAGAGATTGCAGATACCTTCCAGCAGTTGGAGAGGGCAAAGAAGTACAAGCAGCAGATGAGCCACAACATTGCCCATGAACTCAAGACTCCGCTTACCGGAATAAAGGCCTACCTGGAGACCATTATGCAGTCTGAGGATATGCCTGAAGATCAGATGCGTAAGTTTGTAGGTAAGGCCTATACCCAGACGCTGCGTCTTACAGATCTGGTGAACGAGGTTTCCACTCTGAACAAGCTGGACGAGTCTGCTGAACTCAAGAAGGGAGATGAGAGCGTTTATCAGATTGAGGAGGTGAACATCAAAAAACTTCTCCAGGAAATCATTGGCGAGATTGGTTACAAACTGGAGAAGAACAACGTCAAATTCTCTCCAAGAATTAGCAGCCAGCTTAAGATAAACGGTAGTTACACGCTCATTTACTCTCTGTTCAAGAACCTGATAGATAACTCAATAGAGCATGGAGGGAAAGATATTGAGATTACCCTTGTTGCAGGAATTGAACAGGTTTCCGGAGAGGGCGGTTACAAGATAAACTTCACCTATACAGATACCGGACAGGGCGTTCCACCGGAGGCGTTGGAGAGAATCTTTGAACGCTTTTACAGAGTGGAGGAGGGCAGAACAAGAAAGACCGGTGGTTCCGGTCTTGGTCTTGCTATTGTAAAGAATGCGGTTGCATTCCATAAAGG
>CAMHRD010000156.1 GCA_946187365.1 uncultured Bacteroidales bacterium | reverse complement strand
TACCATTGCCTTTATAGGCCGTTTAGACACCCCTGCTGCTCAGGAAGTTAATCCTGTTATTAACGAGCTTATGGAAGAGGCAGATAAGACCATCATCATAGACTGCAAAGAGATGGCCTACATCTCCAGTTCCGGACTTAGAATATTCCTTACCCTCAGAAAGGCTGCAGAAGACAAAAAAGGCAAGGTAATCATTGAGAACATCAATGATGAAATCCGCAGCGTCTTTATGATGACCGGCTTCCTCAACCTCTTTGAAATCAGATAACTGCTTAGATCAGCGTAACTGTGTGGTTGGTGGAGGGGAGGTATTTTTGAAGGAGGTCTGCAGTGGAGATTTTCACAAAGCAGGTGGCGGTGCCGTCCGTGCAGGCAAAATCTTTGCTCTCTGCAACGCTCTTATCCATAACAAGATGCACATCTTTGCAGGAGGGCAGAACGGCACTTAGGATGGTGGTTGCGCCCACCTTTACACCGGTGAGGTTCCATAAACTATCGGGAGAGGCAAAGGAGACACGGGGTATCTGAAGGGCTCCGCAGAACTCTCTGGTTACAAAGGGTTTGTCATCTGTTGTTACATAGAGGTAGAACTCCGTCTGCTGGCGGTTGCAGAGGAAGAGGGTCTTTACAATGCGGCAACCTATTTTGGCGTCAATATGCTGGCAGTCCTCCATTGTGATGCCGGGGTCCGTATCTACTCTCTGATAGGGGATACTGAGCTTTGCAAAGGTCTCATAGACAAGCCTCCTGAGCTCTGTTTCAAACTCAGGAGGTGGTGTTGTCATAAGATTGCTTACCTTAAATTCACTCATTAGTTAGCCGGCTGTACGTAGGTGGTATCTCTTCTGATGGCGTCAAACATAACTACACCGTCTTTTACGAATGCGGAAACTATGTTTCTGAACCAGGTGCCTCCGTCTACTCCTTCATAGTAGAACTCACCGTTCTTCTTTACAACCTCCACTACTCTGTCATCCTCTCCGCCTCCGTCATTGCTGTCTGAACGGAACTCCCAAAATGCATATCCCTCACCGTCATACTCGTAATCATTTTTGAGCTGCTGGAGAAGTTTTGGAGTGCAGTGTTTTTCCAACCATTCAACTTCCCAATAGAGATCCTTCTCGTACATCTCCTTTATGTAGTTCATAATCAGCTCATCATCTGCGGTTGCTACGGTGTCTTGAGTCTGAGGCTCGGCTTCTGCAGCTTTCTGATTGTTTTTGCAGGAGAAAACAAGTGTTGCGCAGAGGCAAACTGTAAGAATGATAGTTATCTTTTTCATCTTGTTTAAGTTTTATTTCAGAGTTTATATGTTAGGTGTTACATTGGATAGAGAAGGTTTACAACTGTCAGATTTACAGCCAGTATGATGATATTCATCCAGACACCTATTTTTAAGAAGTCTGAGAATCTGTAGCCGCCAGGGCCGTAAACCAGCATGTGCGTTGGTGAGCCTATTGGTGTTGCAAAACTGCAGGAGACTGCAAGCATAAGTGAGATTATAAACGGTAGCGGATTTACTCCGAGTGATACAGCCGTCTGGTAGACAATAGGATAGAAGATTGTACCTGCGGCCGTGTTGGAGATGAATTCCGTTAAGAAGGTTGCTGCAAAACACATCATAGTCATCACTAGAAGAGGACGGTCATTGCAGAGAGAGAGCATACCGTTTGCAATAGCCTCTGCTATACCGGTTTTTTGTATGGCCGTTCCAATTACAACGCTTCCTGCAAAGACCATAAGTATATTCCAGTCTATTGCCTTCATTGCCTGAGAAGGGGTGCAGCAGCGGAAGATGAGCATTGCCGCAGCGGCAAGGAATGCACTCTGAAGCAATGTCATAATCTTAAGACTGGAGAGCACAATCATCCCCACCATAATAAGGCTGGAAATGAGCGTCTTAACGCCTATGCGAGGGATGACGGAATCATTCTCCACAAATTGAAGTCCTCGTATCTGATGCAGAGAGTTGGAGGAGATTGAACGGTGGGTTACCGGAGAACACTCCAAAAGAAGTGAATCTCCAACCTTCAGTTCTATATCTCTGGGAGCCTGGCTTATGCGCTCTCCACGGCGGGCTACTGCAACCAGTGTGAACTGATTGTCATTCTCTATTGTTGTCTCTGAAAGTCTCTTTCCAACCAGATTGCATTCCGGCATTATGTAAGCTGTAACAAGCTGCCTTCTGGTATCCAACTCGCTTACGGTAAAAACCGGATGGTCTGCGCTCACAAGGTGGTGAGTCTTGCGCAGTTCCAGTATGTCCTCCAGGTTGCCGGAGAATACCAGGCGGTCTCCGCCCATCAGAAACTCATCCTGCGGAACGGGGCTAATCACCTCACGGTCAAAGCGAACAATCTCAATCAGCTGACCTCCTTCTACTTTTGTAAGGCCCGCCTCCTGAACGGTCTTACCAATATGGGGGCAGTCTGCAGGAATCAGAAGTTCTTCTGTGTACTCATTTGTCTTTTCAAAAGACTCCTCAGCACTGCGCCTGTCCGGCAAAAGATTTCTTAATGCAATGATGGAGAGCACGCCTACTCCCAGACAGGCCAAACCCGGAATTGTGGTGGAAAATATGTTTAGGCTTATGCCTGTATCTTCTGCGTAAAGACCAGATATGATGAGGTTTGGAGGAGTTCCTATAAGGGTGCAGACTCCGCCCAGACCGGAGGCGTAACTAAGAGGAATGAGCAGTTTGGAGGGAGAAATGTGTAACTTCCTTGCCCATATCTTTACTATGTTTACAAAGAGCGCTACAACCGTAGTGTTGCTTAAAACGGAGCTGAGTCCGGCAACCGGAAGCATAAGTCTTACAACTGCGGAAGAATAGCGTTTAGGTGTTCCAAGCAGGTGACGCACAATCCATTGCAGCACTCCTGTGTGGATAAGCCCGGCAAGGACGGCAAACAAAACGCCAATAACAACTACGGAAGATGATGAGAAGCCTCCAAGAGCCTCCTTGGTGTCAAGTACGCCGGTAAGCAGAAGAATGGCAATAACTCCCAAAAAGGCAACATCCTCCCTCAATTTTGTCAGTAGCAAACACAAAAACATTGCTAGCACGGTAACTATTGTTATCCATGCTCCAAGATTTAATCCAAGTAAGACTATATCACTCATTCTATATTTATTCTGTAATCCAAATTGCTATTTCAAAGGTACACAAAAGAACTCTCACTTAATCTCTTTCTATTGGATTTTTGCGCAGATTAGTTTAACTTTGTAAGTATTGAACGCGGATACTAATTAACTTAATTATAACAACCTAAAAATCAACCTTATGGCAAACGCACTTCCTCAATTGGATTTTATGCAGGCAATAAAGCTTGCTTACAGCCGTTTAACGGACACTAAGGGCCGTTCACGCAGATCAGAGTTCTGGTGGGCAATGCTGGTTCTCTGTGTTGGCGGTGGTATTATTGCAGCTATCCTCAAGGGAATCCCTTATGTAGGATTCTGGCTCTATCTTATTATTACAGTTGCTACCCTGATTATCTCTCTGCCTCTTATGATGCGCCGTATGCATGACATAGGCAAAGGAGACGGACTGGTAAAGGCTTATGCAATTATTTATGCCGTTTACCTCCTTGTTGCCTTCCTAACCTGGTTATTCTTCCATTTAGGATGGGTATCTACTCTCATTACAGGAGTTTTGACAGTGCTTGTTTGGATTGCATTGGGAG
>CAMHRD010000155.1 GCA_946187365.1 uncultured Bacteroidales bacterium | reverse complement strand
TAAAGATCCGGTTGCAATTGCACAGAATGCCGTTAAGAAGGCAAAGGCAGAGCAGTATGATGTGGTAATTGTAGATACCGCCGGCCGTCTTGCTGTTGACGAGCAGATGATGAAGGAGATTGGCGCACTGAAGAAAGCGCTCAATCCTAGTGAGATACTCTTTGTAGTTGACTCAATGACAGGTCAGGATGCGGTTGAGACTGCAAAGGCCTTCAATGATGTGCTGGATTTTGACGGAGTAGTTCTCACCAAGCTGGACGGTGATACCAGAGGCGGTGCCGCTCTCTCCATCAAAGCGGTTGTAAACAAGCCTATTAAGTTTATCTCATCGGGAGAAAAACTGGATACTCTTGATGTCTTCCACCCGGAGAGAATTGCAGACAGAATATTGGGTATGGGTGATGTGGTCACCCTTGTTGAGAAGGCACAGGAGCAGATTAACGAGGAGGAGGCCCGCAAACTCAAGAAGAAGCTCATTAAGAGCCAGTTTGACTACAATGACTTCTACCAGCAGATTCAGCAGATTAAGAAGATGGGTAACATTAAGGATCTGGCAAGTATGATTCCGGGTGTGGGCAAGGCAATAAAGGATGTGGATCTGGATAACTCCTCATTCAAGAACGTGGAGGCTATAATACAGTCTATGACTCCGTTTGAAAGGGCTAATCCTGAGGTGCTTAACGGCAGCCGCAGAAACCGTATAGCAACCGGCAGCGGTACTACAATTGTTGAGGTTAACCGTCTGGTTAAGCAGTTTGAACAGACCAAGAAGGTTATGAAGAACGTAGCCGGAGGCGGACTTATGAAACGTATGGCTCAAATGAGAAGAATGGGAAGATAAGAATATGGAATACAATATTTTAGACGGAAAGGCAACAGCCGCTGCAATTAGGGCTGAAATCAAACAGGAGGTAGAAGATATTCTGAAGAATGGGGGCAGAAGACCCTCTCTTACAGCAATTCTGGTGGGTGACAACCCTGCAAGCTGCACCTACGTTGCAAACAAGGAGAAGGCCTGTGCGGATGCAGGCTTTACCTCTGAGGTAAAACGCTTCAGTTCAGAGATTTCAGAGGAGGAACTCCTTGATGAGGTACGCAAAATCAATGCAGATGATTCCGTAGACGGACTCATTGTGCAACTCCCTCTGCCTAAGCATATTGATGAGAAAAAGGTGATTGAGACAATCTCTCCGTCAAAGGACGTTGACGGTTTCCATCCAATCTCTGCAGGTAAGATGATGGTGGGGGAAGATACCTTCCTGCCTGCTACTCCTATGGGTATCACGACTTTACTTAAGAGATACGGCGTTAAGACATCGGGAAAACACTGCGTTGTTCTGGGAAGAAGCAACATTGTGGGCCGCCCTATCTCCAACATGCTCTCTCAGAAGGGGGAGCCGGGAGATTGTACCGTTACCATCTGCCACAGCAGAACCAAAGATATTGAGACATTTACACGCAGTGCAGATATAATTATTGCCGCAATTGGTATTCCTCACTTTGTTAAGGCAGATATGGTTAAGGAGGGGGCAGTTATTGTAGACGTAGGAATAAATTCCATTCCTGACGCTACCAGAAAGAGCGGCTACCGTCTTGTAGGAGATGTTGATTTTGAGAATGTTGCACCTAAGTGCTCATATATAACTCCGGTTCCGGGAGGTGTTGGTCCTATGACTATTGCCTCTCTGATGATAAACACCTTAAAGGCGTATAAAAAGAGGTTCTAAACCCTACATCAACTTTTTGTTGTTGGTCTGATCCCAGATTTCCCATCCCTTTGGACTCTCAGGGCATACTCTGAGGCAGCGGCCGCATCCTATGCACTTGCTCTCATCAAGCAGGGGTGCCTTGAGTTTGCTTCCCGTTATATCTGTAAGAGTCACCGCTTTACGTGGGCATATATCTACGCAGAGGTTGCACTGCTCCGGATTCTTAGCCTTGGAAGCAACCTGCTTGTGATTCTTGCAGTTCTTTGGTACGTAAACCGCCATTCTTTTAATTCTCTGCTGCTGACCGGCCTCAGCCTCTGAGAATCTTTCCAAACCAGTAGCACTCAGCTTATTAAGCGCAGATGCTCCAATAAGTGAAACCAGCAGCAGGCCGCTTTTTTTAATGCACTCTCTTCTTCCGTTATCTATCTTTTTCTCCATAATAGTTCTTGTTTACCTGGCAAATTTACTAAATTTACAAGGTGAAGGTCCTAAAAAGGGTATATAATTTCTATAGAGACGGCTTCCGTAATATGGAGGTTGGGAGGAGCCTTTGGATAATAATTTTAATAAAACTCATTATACTTTTCCTGATTCTGAGACTCTTTTTCTTTAAGCCTGAATTGGGTAAGTACAAGACAGACAAAGACAAAGCAGACCACGTAATAGAAAATTTAACAAAATAAGTTGATATTATGCTACTTACATCATCATTAGTAGATGCCTCCAGGCTTCAGTTTGCACTAACGGCCATGTACCACTGGCTCTTTGTGCCTCTGACTCTGGGACTTGGAGTGCTGATTGCAATCTTTGAGACCAAATATTACATCTCAAAGGAAGAGTTCTGGAAGAAGACTACTCAATTCTGGAGCAGAATCTTTGCCATAAACTTTGCCTGCGGAGTAGCTACCGGTATTATTCTGGAGTTTGAGTTTGGAACCAACTGGAGTAATTACTCCTGGTTTGTGGGTGATATTTTCGGAGCTCCGCTGGCCATAGAGGGTATATTCGCCTTCTTTATGGAGACTACTTTCTTTGCCGTAATGTACTTTGGATGGAACAGGGTAAGCAAGGGTTTCCACCTTGCATCTACCTGGCTTACAGCCATTGGTGCAAACCTCTCCGCCTACTGGATTCTTACGGCAAACGGTTGGATGCAGGACCCAAGAGGAGTTGCCTTCAACCCTGTAACAGCCAGAAACGAGATGACAGATTTCTGGGATATAGTATTCTCACCTACAACAGTTTCCAAGTTCGGTCACAGCGTCTTTTCCGGCTTCCTTGTTGCTGCAATTGTTGTAATAGCAATATGCTGCTGGTATCTGCTCAAAAAGAGAGAGAAGGAGTTCTCCTTAAAGAGCATAAAATACGCATCTGTATTCGGACTGTTCGCTATCGTGATGCTTATGGTAACGGGTCACACATCTGCTCAGACCGTTTCAAAGACCCAGCCCATGAAACTGGCTGCAATGGAGGGACTTTACAGAGGTCAGAACGGCGCTCCGTTTGTGGGATTCGGCATATTGAACCCTAAGAAGGAGATAGATAATGACGAGGATCCGTTCCTCTTTAAGATTGAGGTTCCAAAAGTTCTCTCTTTCCTTGCATTCTCAGATTTCAACAGTTTTGTTCCGGGAATAAATGATATAATTGAGGGAGGTTACCTCTATAAGGATAAAAAGGGAGAGGAGAAGCTGGCTCTGCCTTTCAATGAAAAGGTTAGAAGAGGAGAGATTGCAAAGAGGGCTCTTGCCGTGTACGGCCAGTTTAAGGACAAACCTGCAGGAGCGCAGAAAGATACTGTTCTGCAGCAGGCACAAAGCTATCTGGATGAGAACTTTGAGTACTTTGGCTACTCTTTCTTAAAGAGCCCAAAGGAGAGCGTTCCTAACGTTCCATTAACCTTCTACTCCTTCCACATTATGATAATGCTGGGAGGATACTTCATACTATTCCTTCTTCTTGCCTTTTGGTTCAATAAGAAG
>CAMHRD010000154.1 GCA_946187365.1 uncultured Bacteroidales bacterium | reverse complement strand
TTCAGCCTATTTGGTACAATTGGGGAGCCTTCTACCTTCAATGATAAATACCTGAATGCTGAGCGCTGGGTTGCCCAAAATGCATTCATTGCAGAGAAGATTTCCACTGCGCTAAATGGCAATAAGAAGTTTATCAATATATTCAGTTTGTATGAGGGAACGTTGGAGAAACTGCTGGAGAGCGGGTTCCTGAGGGAGCTGCGTAAACGGTTTAAGTTCAACGTTCTGGGAGGATTGGGCTCTGAAGCGCTGAATCCGGACTCTCCGTCTTACAGGTTCCCGGATGTGGAGCGTTTCATTAAGGAGAGCGGTGACAGGTCAATGGTGGTTATTCATCCGGCTCTATCTTCCAGCAGTGTGCCGGCGCCGTTCCTGGAGAATGCTGCCTTCAATCTGATGGTTACGGATGCTAAGGATGGCTGGGATGAGAGTGCCTCTGCAATCCACTCATACGTACCGGGTTGCGAGGTTGTGATGACCGGCCTTCCAATGAGCGAGTGTCTCCCTGTGCAACGCTCCAAGAGAAAAGCTCTGAAGGAATACCCTAAGGCAACGGAACGTTACTCGTTCCTTGTACTGCTCACAGAGTGTTACACTAAATTGCTGACAGAAAGAACTGTGCAGTCATTCTACGAGTCTACTGGGGCAACTCTTGATTCCAATGTGCAGATGGAAGATATGATGAAAGTGGAATTGGATGGCTACAGTTATAGAGTTCAACCGTTCCGTCAGAGAACGGCCAATGTGCTTGCACATTCATTGGGCGGAAACTTTGTTGGGGTGGACTATTTGGTGGTGATAAAGGCGGGGTGCAAGGTCTCTGCAGGGTTCTTTGAGAATCTGGCTGCCGCGGCTGCATCGGGAGTAAAATGTATGCAGTGCCGGCTGGTTAAGGGAGAACCAAAGAAAGGCAGGCGCCCAAAGAGCTATAAGAGCGTAAGGATGAGAAGGTTGAGAGCTCGCTATGGACTATCGGCAGAGCTACAGGAAAGCGGTTTTGCCGTTGCCACAAAGTTGGCTCCGCAGTGTTTCATAGACTATCTAAACAATACATACGTTTTCTTTTTGTAAATTCGCAAGGTTATGGAGAAGAAAGATTACAATACAACGAGAGAAAAACTCATTATGCCTGAGTACGGTAGGCATGTTCAGGATATGATTGACTATGTGTGCAGTATTCCTGATAAAGAGAAGCGTAACGAGCAGATTCAGGCGGTGGTGGCCGTTATGGGAACGTTGAATCCGCAGCTGAGAGATGTTGTGGATTTTAGACATAAACTGTGGGATCATATTCAGATAATCTCTGATTTTAAGATAGATATAGACTCCCCATATCCGCTGCCTACGCGTGAGAGCACTAAGGTTAAGCCGGAGCCTATTCCGCTGGAGACGGAGCCAATAAGGGCCTCTTGCTACGGTCGTAACATTCAGAATATGATTGATTTGATTGCAGACCGTCCGGATGATGAGGTTAAGAAGCACATGATTAAGGTGATTGGTTCTTACATGAAGCAGCAGTACCTTATCTGGAACAAGGATTCAGTTGCGGAAGAGACTATCTTTGAGGATATTAAGCGTTTGAGCGGCGGCCGTCTGGTTGTGCCTGAAGATGTGCATATTGGGGCCGGCGTTGCAGATGCTACAACACGTAAGCCGCACATGATGCAGGTTCAGCCAAGCGGTACAAGCGGCGTGAACCAGCAACGCAACCCTCAGTTTAACAACAAGAAGAAGCAGAACCACAATAACAACAAGTGGAAGAACAATAACAAACAGCAGTAATGGCAAAAAGTAAGAAGAAACAAAAGGAAGAAGATCAGATAATTGCGGAGCAGGAGATGGCGGCTCCGGAGAAGCGTGAGGGGCTCTACCTTATCTGCGGACTGGTGGCGCTTGCCATTGCGGTCTACACCTTAATTGCATTAATCTCCTATGTCTTCACTTGGGCTCATGATCAGAGCAGTTTTGCCGGTAACGAAATTTTCAACTCTATTACTACAGTAGAAAACGGTGGAGGAAAGATTGGTCTCTGGTGGGCAAATCTTCTCATTTCCAAGTTGTTCGGATTGGGTGCATTTATTATTCCGTTCTTCTTCTTTGGCGTGGCGTTGGTTTGCCTAAAGATTAAGAAGGTAAGGCTGCTACGTCTTTTCTTCATCACCGTTTTCGGTTGCATACTGATTTCCGTATTCTTCTCATTTATATTCTCTTTCACACGTTTTGACCGTTGGTTCGGAAGCGGTGCGGGAGGCTCTTACGGCTACTATGTGAACCAGTTTTTGAAGACAATGATTGGTTCCGCCGGCACGGGGGCCATTCTTATCATCGCGATAATTGGCTGGTGTATAATCATTAACAAGAGCCTTATCCGCAAGATAAGCGGCGGTATCACTGCCGTTGGCAACAAGGTTATGGAGGTTGGAAAGGGAAGCGAGCTTGAGGGAGACCTTGAGGGTGAGGAGCTTGACGGTGACTTGGATGAGAACGGAGATCTTGACCCGGATGAAGAGCCCGAAGATCTGAACTTTGATGATGAGCCTAACCAGAAGTTAGATCCGGCTATCTCAGTTGTAGATGAGAATGCTCCGGATGAATCTGCAGAAGGAGTTGATGCTGAGGCTGCTGCTGGCGCACTTGATCCTGAGATTGCTGCAGCGGGTGCAGATGTAGCGCTGGAGGTTAAGGATGTTGAGGGAGAGGGGAATGAACTTCTTGGAGAATATACTGAGGAGGAGCTTCAGAAGACCTTTGATCCTCGTCTGGAACTCTCTCATTACGAGGCGCCTACACTGGATCTATTGGAGTCTTACAAAGATAAGTGGTACGAGGTTTCCAGAGATGAGATGGAGCGTAACAAGAACAAGATTGTTCATACGCTCGGAAACTATAAGATAGGTGTAACTAAGGTCTCTGCCGTAAAGGGCCCAACTGTAACGCTTTACGAGGTTGTTCCTGCTCCGGGAATCCGCGTTTCTCAGATTAAACGCCTTGAGGAGGACATTCAGCTTTCACTGGCTGCAAAGGGCGTGAGAGTGGTTACGCTCCCTGGCACCAATTCCGTTGGTATTGAGGTTGCTAACGACCGTCCTAGCGTGGTTTCTATGCAGTCCTGCCTTGAATACCTGCAGACAAAGATGAAAGAGCCGGGCTCAAAGGAGAGTGGCTATGCCCTTCCTATCGCGATAGGAAAAACCATCTCAAATGAGGTCTTCACCTTTGACCTTGCAAAGACTCCGCACCTTCTGATTGCAGGTGCTACCGGTCAGGGTAAGTCTGTGGGATTGAATGCGTTAGTATCTTCAATCCTTTACACCAAACACCCGTCCGAGGTGAAGTTTGTGCTGGTAGATCCTAAGAGGGTTGAGCTGAGTCTGTACTCCCGTCTGAGCAAGCACTTTTTGGCCTGCCTGCCTGATACTGAGGACAAGGAGCAACCGGTCATTACAGATACAGCAAAGGTTGTACGTACTTTGAAGTCTCTCTGCGTGGAGATGGATAACCGTTACAAACTCCTTGAAAGTGCGCGTGTTAGAAACATCAAAGAGTACAATGAGAAGTTCCTGGAGCGTAGATTGAACCCGGGTAAGGGTCACCGCTTCCTGCCTTACATTGTTCTGATTATAGACGAGTATGCAGACCTTATGATTACTGCGGGCAAGGATGCTGAGATTCCAATCACGCGTCTTGCTCAGCTGGCCAGAGCCATT
>CAMHRD010000153.1 GCA_946187365.1 uncultured Bacteroidales bacterium | reverse complement strand
CCGGTTGCAACGTGGTGATAATGCAACTTTGCTGCAACTCAGAGACTTACTACCGCTCAACCATACTGCCGTGGGATCACAACCTTACCGGAGTGCAGGGAGAGGACCCTGGCTATGACCCTCTGGAGTTGGCAATTAAGACCGCTCACTCGTTGGGAATGGAGATACACGGATGGTTCAACCCTATGAGAGTTGGAAGTGTAGATGCAGACCGCGTGAAGGATCATCTCTGTTACCGCAAGCCGGAGAGAGTTATCACTTACGGCAAGGTAATGTACTGGAACCCTGGCAATCCGGAGGTGGTGCAGTACCTCTATGACCTTATAAATGAGGTGATGACAAACTATGATCTGGACGGAGCACATATAGATGATTTCTTCTATCCCGATGGGTTGAGAGAGAAAACAGAAAAGTTGCCTCTTTTGAAAGATTCCCTCAAGAGAGAGACAGACAAGGCTGCAAGAAAATCACTTCAAAAACAGATAAAAAAACTCTCAGACAACAAGGTGTGGAATGATAACGCCTACTTTGCAAAGTACGGGAACGGGCGCACTTTAGGAGAGTGGAGAGAGAGCAACGTGAATGCACTTGTTGCTGCAATGCACCGTGCCGTTCATGATGCAAAACCTAACGCGGTGTTCGGAGTCTCTCCGGGAGGAAGACTTGTAAACACGCAGAGACTCTATGCAGATCCTCAGCACTGGATTGAAGAGGGTTCAATAGATTATCTGGCACCGCAGATCTACTGGCAGCACGGCCACCAGATTGCTGATTTTAAGCTGGTTCTGGATAGTTGGGAGCCAATTATGAAGGAGGTGCCTACGCTTCCGGGACTTGCAGCTTACAGATACAAGGAGAAGGGTTTTGAAAGTATGGAGGAGTTCGGTCTGCAGGTAAAGGAGTGCCGAGAGGCGGGCTTTGTATATGGAAACATCTGGTTTACAACCCACTCACTCTTTAAGCCTGATTTTCTGACCTATCTGATTACAGAGATATATCCGTACAGAAGTCTTACCCCTACTCTTGGAACCAGCACGTACCCTGCACCAAATGCACCGGTTATATCTGAACACTCCGGAACGCTGCGCTGGGATGATGTACCGGGCGCTCAGCAGTATGCCGTCTATGAACTTGAACTTAAGAAAGATGCGCAGAGGCTACTGGGAGATACGTGGAAGGCCAACATGGTTGGACTTACCAAACAGTGCAAATACAAGAAGACTGCAAAGGGAAAAAATTACCTCGTAGTTGCCGTACGAGGTAAGATGAGATCTAATGCAAGTAACGTGGTGTTTGTGAAGTAGGCTTACTTAACGCTCTGGAACTCACGCAAAAAGCGTACGTCATTCTCAAAGTAGTGACGTAAATCGTTTACCATCCACTTAAGCATTGCTATACGCTCAATGCCCATACCGAATGCAAATCCGGTGTACTCCTTGCTGTCTATACCGCTTGCCTCCAGAACGTTAGGGTCTACCATACCGGCACCCATAATCTCCAGCCAACCGGTACCCTTGCAGATGTTGCAACCCTTTCCGCCGCAGATGTTGCAGCTGATGTCAACCTCTGTACTAGGCTCTGTGAACGGGAAGTATGAAGGCCTCATACGGATCTGAGTCTGAGGACCGAACATCTCCTGAACAAAGAGCAGGATAGCCTGTTTGAGGTCTGCAAAAGAGACGTTCTTGTCTATGTAAAGACCCTCAACCTGGTGGAATATGCAGTGTGCTCTTGCACTGATTGCCTCGTTACGGAAAACTCTTCCCGGACATACAACACGGATAGGAGGTTTTTGCCTCTCCATTGTCCTAACCTGAACGCTGGAAGTGTGAGTTCTCAGCAGAATAGGATCATCTCCCTCCGGATTGATGAAGAAGGTATCCTGCATATCTCTTGCAGGGTGCTCAGGCGGGAAGTTCAGTGCGGAGAAAACGTGCCAGTCATCCTCAATCTCCGGCCCCTCTGCAACTGCAAAACCAAAACGTGAGAAGATATCAAGTATCTCTGCTCTCACGATAGATATTGGGTGGCGGGTACCGAGTTCAAACATATCACCCGGCTTGGTGAAGTCTGTAAGAGTATCTTTTTCAACGATATCTGCAAAGGACTCTCTGAGAGACTCAATCTTCTCAGCAGCTTTGGTCTTAAGCTCGTTAAGGTGCTTTCCAAACTCTCTCTTAAGCTCCGGCTGAATGGTGCGGAACTCATCAAAGAGACGGGTAATCTCTCCCTTCTTTCCAAGAAGTTTTACTCTCAAATCCTCAACATCCTGAAGTTTGTCTGCAGTGAACTTGTCTATTCTGTCAAATAGCTGTTCTATATCCTTTTTCTCCATCATACTGAAATTTAACGGGCAAATATACTCAATCTAAATGAATGTTAAACTTTGTCTCTTACCACAGGCATTGTCATACAGCGCGCTCCTCCGCCGCCTCTTGGAAGTTCGCTTCCCTCAATGGTAATGACGCACCGTTTCTCCTTCTCCAAATCTACCTTGTCTGCAATAACATCATCTGCTGTTACAACGTTGAATCCGGCAGCATCCAACGCGTTAAGAGTATGAACGTTACGCGCGTATGAGAGAATCTTGCCCGGAGCAATTGCAAAGCTGTTTGCACCGCTGTGCCACTGTTCACGGTCTGCGTTCCACTCATCTTCACTTCCGCCGCAGTAAACAGGACGCAGATCCTTGCCCAGTTTGCGGAGAGTTGAGAGTACGTTTTGCTCGTCTCTAATCTTCTTAACTTTTCCGTTCTCTATTGTGATGAGAACCGTACGGTACTGATTCTCACCAAGTATCAGCGGTTCATAAATCAAGCAGGCATCTTTGTCCAACATGGTAAAGACCATATCCATGTGGATGAAAGACTCAACATCATCCGGCAGCTGCTGAACAATTATGTTCTTCTGTCCGTCTGATTTGTCTTTGCAGAAACGCTGAATGAGCATATCAATACCTTTGGAGGTTGTACGTAAACCATTACCAACCAGGAGGATATTGTCATCAATAACAATGATGTCTCCGCCCTCTACGCTGACTCCGTTCTTAACTGCGCTGCCCGCAATGCCACCCTCTCCCGCTCTCTCTTTGGAGAACTCGTTTGCATCAATTATGCTGCAATCAAAAAGACGAGGGTTGGAGAAGATTGCCTCCATAATCAGAGACTCTCTCACTCTCACCTTGTTAGCCATTTTGCAGATAAGCACATCTCTTCCTACGGATGCAGATGCGTCTCTTGTAAAGTAGAAATTATAGAGCGGACTCAGTGCATAATATTCGTCTGCAAGGAAGGCGGTGAGTGTCTCAATCTTTGCCGGAAGTCCCTCAATTAGAAGCTTTACCAGCTTCTTGGTTGGAGTGGACATTAGCATATCAAAATACTCCGGAACGTTTTCAATGGAGCAGATACGGCTCAAAAGAAGTCCTCTGTCTCCCGGGTCATCCAATACAACAGAGAGCAGATCTGCAATCTGATAGGTGGTTGTCCATTTGTTCAGAACTCCCGCAAGCTGAGCATATTCCCGCTGGGCAATGGAGAGGTTTAGGATATCACTGTAGAGTGCTCTCTGAGCAATGCGCGGGGTCATATTCTCAACCTCGTCTCCCGGGGTGTGAAGAATCACACCGCGCAATCTTCCTATTTCACTTTGAACGTTAACTTTTATTGGTTCCATCATTACATATATTTGGAGAGGTTGTTAATGGCAAGTTCTGCGGTAAGCGCCTT
>CAMHRD010000152.1 GCA_946187365.1 uncultured Bacteroidales bacterium | reverse complement strand
ACCGCTATCGCGGAGTTCTATATGAGGCTCTCAAAACAGACCGTTCTTACCTTAACAGCGTCAACAAGTATATACTCGGCAACAGGGGGAAGGAGATGAGACCTCTCCTCTCCCTGCTGGTGGGTAGATGCTGCGGCACTCTTACAGAGGCAAGTTATTGCTGTGCAGCCGTTTCTGAGATGCTGCATACAGCCACTCTGCTTCACGATGACGTTGTAGACCAGGCTTCAAAGAGAAGAAACGCTCCTACCGTAGGAGCCCTCTTTACCCCTTATGTTGCCGTTCTTACCGGCGATTTCTGGCTCTCCGTAGTGCTTGCCGTTCTTGCAAGCAAGTGTGACAGAAAGATTATCAACCTCTTTACAGATGCCACAAAAAAACTGAGCGAGGGAGAACTTCTGCAGATAGATAAAGCGGACCAGATGGATACCACAGAGGAGGATTACTTTATCATCATCTACGGTAAAACGGCAGTCCTCTTTGAGGCAACGGTAAAGTCTGCTGCTTACGCAGTTAACGCCCCTCAGCCTGTAGTTGACGGAGTGGCCTCATTTGCAAAATATCTGGGCCTGGCCTTCCAAATCAGAGATGACATCTTTGATTATTCCCCTAACATGGAGACGGGCAAAAATTTTGGTATTGACTTAAAAGAGAGAAAGATAACGCTCCCTCTTTTGGGTGCTTTCAAGAATGTTCCCGAAAAGAGAGAAGAGATTATCACCAAAATCAAAGAACTCTCAGAGACAGTCTGCACACCCGAACGTGAGAAGCAGAGAGTAAGAGAGGTCTTTGACTTTGTTAATGAAAGCGGAGGGCTGGAGTATGCACAGAATGTCGCAAACCAGTACCTTACACTGGGAATAAAGGGTCTGGAAATTCTTCCGGATTCTGAGGATAAGAAGATGCTTATTGAGTTTGCAGAATTCGTCTGCAAACGCCAAAAATAATTTTTACAAATACCGGTATTAGAGAATCCTCAAAGTCAAACGCAGGGTTATGCAACTGCGGATGGCTTTCTCCTGCACCCACATCAAAGAATGCAGACTGGGTACTCATCTTTGTAAAGTGCACAAAATCATCACTTCCGTGAGTTCCCTCAAAATCTTTTTCTGTGCTGTAACCCTCTTCCCTTGCAACCTCTTCTATCAACTGGGTAAGTTCCTTGCTGTTTATGGTTGCCGGGAAAGCGTCTGTGTAGTAGATGTTTACAGCAAGCGAGTTCTCTGCCGCAAGTTTGCGTGCATCATCTTCTATCTGAGAAACAAGCTTTTGCAAGCCTTCATCCGTTTGGCTTCTTGCAGTAAGAGCAACATATCCCTCACCCGGAGTAATGCCGTAATCTTCACTTCCAATATTAACGTTAACAACGGTTGAGTAGGAGAGCATTTGATTTAAGGAGAGAACCCTCTCAATAAGACGCATTATGGCAACGGTCGGATTAATAGCCAGTTGCGGATCACTTGCATGAGATGGTTTTCCAGTAAACTCAATCTTCATTCCGGTGGAGGCCCAGGCGTAACACCCAGGGTAGAGAACCACTGTCTTATATTTTTTGCCCGGCCAGTTATGGAATGCAATGGCATAATCAAAGTGAACGCCTCTCTTTTTTAGTTCCTCTGCCATTCGGGCAGCCCCCCTTCCATTCTCCTCTTCCGGCTGAAAGAGAAGCGTAATCTGACCATATCCTAACATGCTGCGGTTAAGTGAGATAGCACGAGCAATGGCACAAAGCGTTGCAATATGTCCGTCATGCCCGCAGGAGTGGGCAACGCCCCTCTTTTGGGAGCAATATTCAACTCCGCTCTCTTCTGTAATTGGCAGAGCATCCAGTTCACATCTTAAGAGAATTTTTGGACCGTTCTCTCCCCCTTTGAAGGTTGCAACAACACCATATCCGCCAACATTCTCCAGCAATTCATTGGGCTTGCAATCTCTTAAAAAAGAGCATACTGTTTCTGCCGTATCCTTCTCGTTTCCGGAGAGGCAGGGGCGGCTGTGAATCTTGTGACGTAGTGCAATAATCTCTTCCATACTATCTTATTCTTCCTAAGATGCGTCCTTCATTCTCTTTACCAAGCCAGTAATCTGAATCCCAAACGGGCTCCTTAATTGGCTCGTTGTTACTTATCTGAAATGAGAGATAGGTAATTGGAAGACCCATCTTCAAAAAGTACTGTTCATAAAAAGTCTGAACCGTTGTAAGTTCCTTTGGGAAGGGCTGAGTTGTACTCTCCGCCTCTTTATAAACATCAGTGCTGCAGCAGATTATATTAAGACCATTCTGCTGGGCCAAAGCTTTGGTGTACTCGTGCAGATAACGGCTGTCTGTCTTAAGATGAATTACTCCTCCCGGCTTTAGGAACTTGCGGTAGCGTTCCAAAAACATAGAGCCCGAGAGTCTTTTACGAGGAGAGCGCAGTTGCGGATCTGCAAAGGTTATCCATATCTCACTCACCTCATCTTTGCCGTAAATCCACTCAATGAAATCTATGTTTGTGCGCAGGAACCTAACATTCTTTATTCCACTCTCTTCCACCTCTTTAGCCCCTTTCCAAAGACGCGCACCCTTAATATCCATTCCAATGAAATTCCTATTTGGAAAGAGTTTGGCCAGAGAGACCGTATACTCCCCCTTACCGCAACCAAGTTCCAAAGTTATGGGGTTGGAGTTTTTAAACTCCTCGCTCTGCCACTTGTCCTTAAGGCGGAAATCTTTGCGGAAGAGCTCATCCATTTTAGGCTGGAGAAGACATGCAAAGGTCTCGTTCTGACGGAATTTCTCTAATTTATTTACTGTGCTCATCTCTTTCAATTACAGCTTATTCCAACGCCCCTCACTCTCTCGTATTTTGAATTGTCTCCCTTTGGACGTGTAAGTTCTATCTTCCATATTCCCTCCTCCGCAGGAGTAACTGCAATAAGGTAGGGCCACTGGAACTGCACCATCTTTCCCTCCCGTTTGCTCTTCATCTCCTGTGAGTTAAAAGGAAGAGAGAGAGTATCACGCATTTCCGTTCCGGTTGGGGAAACCATCGTGATGTAAAAGTAAAACGGCCCCTCCTTTATCACCTGCATCTGTTCAACCTCTCTGAAAGAGGCGGAGATGTAAAGGTTCTTTCCCTCATCTGTTTTTCTTAAGTCCAACTGAAGAGATATGGTGTCTTCCGGTTGCCAGCCATCTCCCCCCATGCTTCTGAAACAGAAGTGCTTAAGAGGCTCGTGGCATCCTGTCACAAGAAAGAGAACAAGGGTTGTTAATATTAGGGCGTAGCGTTTGGAGATCATTTTGATCTTCTTTGCTTATTAAAGCGGTGGCGGGAATTGTTCTTCTTGCGTTTAACCTCATCAAATCTGGTGATGCTGTCTTCACCCGCCGCACTCTTAAAGTCTATAACCTTCTCCTTTGGTTCTTTTGCAATGGAAGCGGCCTTCTTTCCCTCACGGTTCAAAGAGAGAATCTCATTCACCTTATCCACATTAAGAGGATAGGCATCATCTCCCTCCTTATCCAAATAAGAGAACCACATAACTCCCTTTAAGACATCTGTTTTCACCACGTTAACGTCTCCGTCTTCCAGGTGGAGAGGTTCGTTAATCTGAGGAAGTTTCTCCTTGGCGTCTATATAAACCGGAGCCTCGTAGTTAATGCAGCATTTGAGTTTTCCGCACTGGCCCGCAAGTTTCTGTGGGTTCAAAGAGAGATCCTGACACCTTGCCGCCGCCGTAGTAATAGACTGGAAATCATTTATATACCTAGAGCAGCAGAGAG
>CAMHRD010000151.1 GCA_946187365.1 uncultured Bacteroidales bacterium | reverse complement strand
GCCGGGTGGTGATGAAGGCTCCCAGATAGTTCATAAACCAGATGACATCTGCGTCTTTGAGGGTTGGTCTTGAATCCAGACGCTGCAGCTCTATTGCCCGCTCTTTGAGAAGGTTATAGGCAAGCAGGTTCTTCTTTATGCCTGCCAAAGTAAGGTGCTCTTTTATGTTGGTCACTCTGGAGCGGTTGCTCTTTACCGCTTTGTCCTGGAACTTCTCCGGGCGTGATTTAAGGGCGGCGGAGAGGTTGTTGGTGGAGACGTCAAACATCAGCGTTCCGTGCTGGAGTATGCGGTTTTTGTGAATGCAGATGGCGTTGCCGGAGAACTTTCGACCCTCTATGAGAAGATCGTTACGTCCTTCCAGTGAGGCGTTTACGTTGATTGCTCTGAGTGCTTCTATGATGGGCTTTGTGAAGCGGCGGAACATTGCGTTGGTCTCCTCTCTCTTTCCATCTTCCTCTCTGTTTTCAATGAAGGTGTAGTTGAGGTTGCCCAAATCATGGAATACAGCGCCTCCTCCGGTGAGCCTTCTTACTACGGTTATATTGTTCTCTTTTACGTAGTTATAATCTATCTCCGCAAGAGTGTTCTGGTAACGGCCCACTATGATTGAAGGGGCGTTTCTCCAGAGGCGGAAGATGGGCTCTTTGAACTTTTTGAGAAGGTACTCCTCTGTTGCCAGGTTACGCTGAGGGTCTGTACAACTGTCTGAGATATAGAGCATTGTTAGCGAATTTCTTTGATGTGATGCCTGTTTCCAAGGGAGTAGATTATGGCCTTGGTAATCCAGTAAACTATGTAGCCGGCCACTATGCCGAATAAGATACCGCAGATTATGTCACCAAGGAAATGTCTGCCCAAATAGACTCTGCTGTAGCATACTGCCAATACCAGAATCCAGATGAACCACTTGTAGAACTTCTTTCTAATGAGCAGAGTAGAGATGGTTGCAAAGCCGGCCCAGTTTGCGGCGTGCAGGCTTACAAAACTATAGAGCCCTCCCTTGCCTGCAGGAAGCCGTACTAGATCCCAGATGTAAGGGTCATAGCCCGGGCGCAGACGGTGGAAGTAAGGTTTGATTACATCGTGACCAAACTTCTCCGTAATGAGGAAGGTTAAAACACAGGCAATAACGGTTAAAACGGAAATTATCCAGGAGTTGAAATACTCTTTTCTGCCAATGGTGACTCTGTCCCTGAGGAGTATGTAAACCAACAGAATGACATACAACGGGGCCAGGCCAAAGTCTTTGGAGATGAAGATCATTACCTTATCCCAAAACTCGCTGTGCCAGCTGTTTATTGCCAGTGACGCTACTCTGTCTATATGTTCCAGTTGCTGCAGCATTGTAATTGATATTAATCTGCTTTTTATGAGCTCTTTGTCAGAGCCTCCCAGATGAGGTCTTTCAGCTCTTTGATTCCCTCTCCTGTGACGCTTGAAATAAAAACGTATGGTACCTTCTTTGGAACTTTTCTCTTGAGTGCGGTAATCATCTCCTTGTCTCCACCCAGCAGGTCACACTTGGTGATTGCTAAAATACGCTGTTTATCAAGCAACTCCGGATTGTACTGCTTGAGTTCATTGAGTAATATCTTGTACTCTTTTGCAATGTCCAGATTTTCTGCAGATACTAAAAAGAGCAGAATGGAGTTTCTTTCAATGTGGCGTAAGAATCTATATCCCAGTCCCTTGCCTTCATGAGCTCCCTCAATGATACCAGGAATGTCTGCCATCACAAATGACATGTCATCATAGTAACGGACAATGCCAATGCTTGGTTCCAGAGTTGTGAAGGCGTAGTCTGCAATCTTTGGATGGGCTGCAGATACTGTTGAGAGCAGGGTAGATTTGCCTGCGTTAGGGAATCCCACAAGTCCCACATCTGCAAGCACTTTCAACTCCAGTATGAACCATCCCTCCTGGCCCGGTTCTCCCTCCTGTGCAAACTTTGGAGTCTGACGGGTGGCACTTTTAAAGAAGGCGTTGCCTTTGCCGCCTCTTCCTCCTTTAAGGAGCATGCACTTCTGCCCGTGCTCTGTAACTTCACCAATTATTTCTCCCGTTTCTGCATCTTTTGCAACCGTTCCCAGCGGAACTTTGAGTATGATGTCTTTAGCATCCGCTCCTGTGCAGAGGTTCCCGCTTCCGTTGCCACCGTTTTCAGCATCAATGTGTTTGCGGTACTTGAGGGAGATAAGGGTCCACATCTGGCTGTCTCCCTGCATAATGATGCTGCCGCCTTTGCCTCCGTCTCCTCCATCGGGACCTCCCTTGTCTATGTACTTCTCCCTGTGGAGGTGCATAGAGCCGTTACCGCCGGCACCGGAGGTAAGGTGGAGTTTGACGTAATCTACAAAGTCTGTATTAGGCATACGTTTACTACTTGCTGATAGTCTTGCAGATGCAGTCAAATACCTCTTCAATGGTCTGCTCGCCCGGAATCTCAAAGTATTTGTTCTGCTTCTTGTAGAAGTCAATCAGCGGTTCTGTCTTCTGATGGTAGGTATCTATTCTGTTCTGGATGGTTGCAGGGTCTGCATCATCCTTTCTGCCCTCAATCTCTGCTCTCTTTGCAATTCTCTCAAAGATTGTGGAGTCCTTGATTGCCAGGGAGATAACCTTATCTACTCCCTCATTCTGCTCCTGGAGCATCTTATCCAGCATCTCTGCCTGAGCGGTAGTTCTTGGGAAACCGTCCAGCAGGAATCCCTCCACGTTCTTATTGTTTGCAAAGGTGCTCTTAATCATTCCAACAACAACCTCATCCGGAACAAGATTTCCGTTCTCAATGAGCTCTTTTGCCTTGAGTCCCAGCGGAGTACCCTCCTTCATCTCCTTGCGCAGAAGATCTCCAGTGGAGATATGCATAAGGTTGAACTTCTCTACAATAAACTTAGCCTGTGTTCCCTTTCCCGCACCCGGAGGGCCAAACAAAATGTAATACTTCATGTGTCTATCTATCTAAATGTTTAAAGTTTCACCAACTTTTTGCTATTTAACCCACTTAACTGCTCAAGGTGTCCCATTTTTACGGACACCTTTAGCGTTTTACCCCCCTTTTTGCTCTTATCTCACATTAATGGACTTACGTCTCTCTGTCTCATCTTCATCCAGCACGTAGATATCCTTGTACTGTCTTCCCAGCTGGTCGTAATCCAATCCATAACCAACAATGAAATCTCTTGGAATCTGGAGTGCAGGGTACTGAACATCTATATGGCCCTTGTAGTTATCCGGCTTTAAGAGCAATGTGCAGTACTTGATATCCTTAGCACCGGCATCCTTGAGGATGTTATCCAACTCCGTGATAGTTCCGCCGGTATCCACAATGTCCTCTACAACCACTACGGTCCTGTTTTTAACGTTCTGGGTGAGGCCCAGAAGCTGTTTAACCTTACCCGTGGAGGAGGTTCCCTCATAGGAGGCAAGGCGGATGAAACAAATCTCGCAAGGGAAGTTAATGTTCTTCATCAAATCTGAGAGGAACATAAAGGATCCCGTCAATACGCCTATAAAGAGCGGGGTATCAGCATCTTTAAGGTCATTATTAATCTTTTCTGCTACATTCTTTACGGCTGTCTGTATATCCTCATGAGGCATATAGAGCCTGAAGATTTTGTCGTGGAGTTGGATTCTTTTCATAGTCAGTTTTTGTTATAGAACCCAAATTTAGATAAATTTGCGGAAGTTTTAAAAAATACCGCACTATGAAACCGGTTGTAAGTATCATAATGGGCAGCACATCAGACCTGCCTATAATGGAGAAAGCAGCA
>CAMHRD010000150.1 GCA_946187365.1 uncultured Bacteroidales bacterium | reverse complement strand
ACTTATGTACGGTCCCGGTTTTGATGCACCCGAAGGAAGTATCAGAATATCTCTTCATTTCAGGCATTTGCAGTATCCGTAGCAACAAGAGTCGGAACGGGAAACCTGGCCGGAGTAGCAACCGCCATTGCCATAGGAGGACCGGGTTCCGTATTCTGGATGTGGGTAATTGCATTGCTGGGCTCGGCAACCGCCTTTGTAGAATCCACTTTGGCTCAGCTCTTTAAGAAGAGAAACAAGGAATCCTTCATTGGAGGACCTGCCTACTACATTAAGAAAGGACTCCATTGCAACTGGCTTTCAGTCACTTTTGCAGTCCTTTTGACCATCACCTTTGGATTTGCATATAACTCAATTCAGAGCAATACAATAACAGACGCAATGGAGGAGGCCTTTGGTCTGAGTCCAATGCTGGTTGCAATAATTCTCTCAGCAACAGCACTTATCATAGTGTTCGGAGGAATCCACAGAATTGCAAATGTAAGTGCATTTCTGGTCCCTATTATGGCCGTAGGATACTTTATCCTTGTGGTGGTAATCATAATAATGAACTATGAGTTAATCCCTTACGTCTTTAAGGTAATTATAACCAACGCCTTTGGCCTGGAACAGTCTGTGGGCGGAGCCATTGGAGCAACCATAATGACTGGAGTAAAACGAGGCCTCTTCAGTAACGAGGCGGGAGAGGGAAGCGCCCCTAACGTTGCCGCAACCGCAACCGTATCACACCCTGTTAAACAGGGACTTATACAGGCATTGGGCGTATTCACAGATACCCTTCTGGTCTGCTCCTGCACAGCCTTTGTAATTCTCATAAGCGGTCTTTACAAAGTACCTGAACTCAACGGAATTGCGCTCACCCAGTCTGCATTGGAATCAGAGATAGGTTCAGCCGGCCCTACTTTCATAGCCATAGCAATTTTCCTCTTTGCATTCTCCAGCATCATAGGAAACTACTATTATGGAGAGGCCAACATCCGCTTCTTGACCTCAAAAAAGTATGTATTAACCGTTTACAGAATACTCTCAGCAGGAGTGGTTGTATTCTTCGGCTCCCTGGCAGCCTTAGAAACCGTATGGAATTTTGGAGATTTATTCATGGCACTGATCACTATATGCAACCTCATTGCTATAATTGCACTTGGAAAATACGCCTTCAAACTCCTTGATGATTATAGAGCCCAAAAGAAGAGAGGAATCAAAGAGCCTGTTTTCCGCAAGTCTCAGTTCCCTGAAATTGAACAGGAACTTGAAGCCTGGGATTAAAAATTGAAAACAATGCAAAGAGAAAAGGAAATATATAAGGTCACTATTGTAGGAAGCGTTGTAAACGCATTTCTGGTCATTATAAAACTGCTTGCCGGCATATTTGGCAACAGTGCAGCTATGGTGGCAGATGCAATACACTCAATATCAGACTTTGCCACAGACATTGCAGTCCTGGTATTCGTTAAGATAAGCAGCAAGCCAAAGGACAAATCTCATGATTACGGCCACGGCAAGTATGAAACCATTGCCACAACACTTATTGGCCTGGCTCTCTTTGTAGTTGCCGTATTCATTCTCATTGAGGGAATTAAGAAGATTCTCTTCTGCACATCCGGCGGAGTTCTTCAGGTTCCGGGAACCATTGCCCTGTGGGTTGCCTTAATCTCCATTCTCTGCAAAGAGGCTGTATTCCAGTACACTTACAGAAAAGCCAAACAGTTAGATTCTGAGGCAATGGTGGCCAACGCCTGGCATCACAGAAGTGACGCACTCTCATCCATTGCAACCGCAATAGGTATTGGCTGTGCAATCATTGGAGGAGAGAAATGGGCTGTTATGGATCCTATAGCCTCTGTAATAGTTGCTGTAATCATCATAAAAGTTGCCATTGGCCTGCTCAGAAACGGCATGGGAGACCTCACGGAAAGGTCTCTGCCGGAGGAGGTTGAGAATGAGATTTTGGAGATAGTAAAATCCGTTCCTACCGTTGTTGAGCCTCATGAACTCTGCACCAGAAGGATTGGCAACCGTTATGCAATTGAGATGCACGTGCTTATGAATCCTAACGTCACCCTAAAGGAGGCCCATGACAGAGTAACTGAGATTGAGCAGCTTATAAAAGAGCGTTATGGAGAACAGACTCACGTCTCCATCCACATAGAACCTATAGAATAATCTATTTCACTCTCAGTTTACGGCCAACGTTGAGGACGGTCTTGGAGGTTATGCCGTTAAGGTCACAGATCTTGTCTACCGTTGTACCGTACTTTCTGGCAAGAGAATAGAGCGTGTCTCCCTTCTTTATTGTATGATATTTTGCCTTGGAATTGCGTGTATTCTCCGTGTTGGCATCCTGGGTCTCTGTATTGCGGGTTGAGAGAGTGTCCGTTGCTGCATTCTCATTTTCAGAAGGCGGAAGGGTTGGAATTATCCTTCCCTGAACGTTAAATTCACCCTCCGTAGCAGTGGTGTCACTGTCAGAGTTTGAGCTTACTGTGGTGGTCCAAACGCCTGTAGCGTCCAGAGTTATTGTCTCCTTAGGGTTAGGCGGAGTAAGCCGTCCGTCCTTCTCCAAATAACTCCAGGTGCCGTCTCCAAAGAGAACAATCTGACGGTCAGATGCGGAAGCCTTAATGAAGATGGTATCCAACTGGCTCTGTCTTCCTCTGGAATCAAAATCCGGAATAACACGTCTGGCACCCAGGAAGCGTTCAGAGTAGTAAGTCTCACTCAGAGAAGAGATTATAACGCCCCTATTGCAGGCATGGATAAAGGTGAAGTTATCTCCGGAACTATCCATCTCAATGAATATTCCAATATGGCCTATCACCTTTTTGTTTCTTCTGGAGCCGAACACCAGTAAGTCTCCCTTCTGAAGGTTTTTCAGGGAACCTGAAACCTCCCTGCCGTCCGTTGCCTGCTCCTTGGAAGAGCGTTTTAACTGAATACCGAACTTGTTGTAAACATAGCCCGTAAATCCCGTACAATCAAAGCGGTCCGGGCCTGTAGCACCGTATCTGTAGTGCTTGCCCAGATGAGTTACAGCCTCCTCAATAATCTTGTCTGCAAGTTCCGCCGGCGGAAGGGTAATGGCCTGCTGCGCCATAGAAAGGGCGGAAATGAAGAGAAGAAGTATTAAAACTTTGATTTGTTTCATAAACCAAATATACGCAATTTCTTTTTAACCTATCTTTGCCACGTTATGAGGGCTATTAGATGGATAATTAGGATAGTTATTTTCTCCGCATTGATTTTCCTTCTGTGCGGATTGAACCTGCGTCTTAAAGTACAGTCATATACTATTGAGACAGAGAAGATTCAGGACACAGTAAGAATTGCCTTCATAACGGATTTCCACTCCTCTTATTACGGAAAAGGCTCACGATGGATTCTTGATGAGGTTGGTACTTTTGGACCGGATCTGGTTCTTTTGGGCGGAGATATCTTTGACGCCTCAAAAGATATGGAGCCTGCCACAGAGCTTCTGGCTTCACTTTCCAAGTGGTATAAGACGCTGATGATTACCGGAAATCACGAACACAAGAGCCTCCGTTTTGATACCATAAAGAATATAGTTACCGGCTACGGTGTGGAACTATTGGAGAAAGAGACTGTAAATGAGGTTATTAAGTCAGATACCATAGCAGTTACCGGAGTATCTGACGTTATTGCCTTCACCACCTGGGAGAACACTATAAACGCAATAGACTCTCTGGCAAAGGGTTGCAAGAGCAATCGGTTTAACATACTGCTTTTCCACCGCCCGGATCTTATTCACCAATACCTAAAAGAGCCTTTTGATCTGATACTTA
>CAMHRD010000149.1 GCA_946187365.1 uncultured Bacteroidales bacterium | reverse complement strand
TGCTGGGAAATAAATAACTGTAAGCACTTTAGCCGGCTTTGTCTTGTATGCGGATCCCACATAGTGTGGGACTATGGAATCATAATAGATTGTCTCACCGGCCTTTAGGATGTAAGTCTTCTTTCCGTACTGAACCTCAACCTTTCCCTCCATAACATAAATGAACTCCTCACCCTCATGGGAAGAATGACTCTTAGGGCCGGTATAAGGCTCCATTTCAATCATATAGGCATCCATCTGACGGTTTTTCTTATCATAGCAGAGAGAGTAGAAATGCATGAACGGACTCTCCTCTCTGAGCTTTCGCAGAGTAGGAATTCTTCTGCCCGTAGTTACTGATGAAACAACCGGTTTCAGATCCTCTTCACCGTCCAGGAAAGTTCCCGGCCTTATACCCAAAACCTTTGAAATTTTATCAATATCGCCAATGGTTGGCGTAAAGTTATCATTCTCAAGCCTTTTGAGGAAAGCATCGTCTATTCCTGTCTTATCCTTAACATCTCCAACACTTATTTGCTTTGCTTTGCGTACAGATTTAATGCGGTCTCCAATCTTTGTTTCAATCTTGTCCATGGTACTTTCCTTAAAAATTTCAGCAATGATAGTAATAATTTATGAAATGTAAGCAAAAAATATGCTAACCAAAATTATTATCTTTGTAATATGGATTTCAGACTTAAGGTTTTTGTAACAGCTGCAGAGGAGCTCAACTACTCCAGGGCGGCAGAGAAGCTGAACATAACACAGCCCGCTGTAACGCACCATATCAAGCTTTTAGAGGAACAGTACGGCCTTCAGCTTCTTTCCCGCAAAGGCAATAAATTTACCCTAACCTACAGCGGAGAAATTTTTTTGGAGAGGGCAAAAAAAATACTTTCAATTTATAAGGAGATTGAACAAGAGAGCATTTTGCTCTCCAACGTGGCAGAGGGTGTATTCACCATTGGAGTGCCCGAGCCTATCTACTATGGTATTTTTCCCGATTTTACAGCCGATTACTGCCGCCTCTCTCCAAAGGCAACCATCTATCATAAAATTCTGAAACTAAAAGAGATAAGCGATGCTGTAAAGAACCAGCAGGTAAACGTAGGCATTACCGTTTCACATACACCTCCTACACCGGAAGAGGAGGCCGGCGGCTTCTTTACAGACAGACTCATTGCCCTTACATCATCACCTGTAAAGAGTGACCTCTACTATGACCTCCAGGAGACCAAACTCCTGCTCTACGACGGTGATCCTGAGACAAGTGCAGAGATAACCTCCATAATCTCCAAGGCTGGGCACAACCTCAACAACCTCACCGTTGCCGCCACAATGAAAGACCCAACCTCCGCCCTCAGGTTTATGGCGGAATACGGCTTGGGCAACAAAGGCACCACCTATCCGTTAATAGGATTCTTCTGGAAGAGCCAGGTTTCCAAGATGTTAGAGAGCAGAACCATCTCACCTGTAAACATTACGGAGTTGCAGGATCAGACACCGCCAACCAGAAGATACTGCATTGCCCAGGCTGCCGGCAAAGAGATCCCCGGCTTTGCTACTTATGCACGTGGCTGGGCGGAGAAGAAAGGTCTGGCGCTATAGGTTATTCTTCGATTTTATAGACTGTGTTATTGTAGAGACGGTAGCGCTCACCGCTCTCTGGGCACACCGCAATCATAGAACCGTCCTTCTCCTTCTTAAAGTTCAGACGGCAGCCGTAACGGCTCATCCAACCAATTTGACGTGAAGGATTTCCCACAACAAGAGCGTACGGAAGGATGTCCTTTGTTACAACGCACCCCGCACCAATAAAGGCATATTCCCCTATGTTATTGCCGCATACAATGGTAGCATTTGCACCAATGGTTGCACCCTTGCCCACAAAGGTCTCTTTATAAGCGTTTTTGCGGTTGACCGCACTGCGCGGATTAATCACATTTGTAAAAACGCAGGAAGGTCCAAGAAAAACGTCATCTGCGCAACTTACTCCGGTATAGACAGATACATTGTTCTGCACCTTGCAGTTCTTCCCCAGAGTAACACCCGGAGAGATAACCACATTCTGCCCAATGTTGCAGCCCTCACCCACAACGGCACCGCTCATAATGTGAGAAAAGTGCCAGATCTTTGTTCCCTCACCAATGGAACAACCCTCATCTATCACCGCTGTTGGGTGTACAAAATACTTCTCATCCATACCAAATGATTTTAACTCCTCAAAGTTAAAAAATTATTATTTTAGAAGGAGATAGTCTGTGACTTTTTTCATGCCGGGGTAACCGAAGTAAAGGTCTACTATGACGCCGGTTATGGCAATGGGTTTCTTTAGGTGTTCAGGATGGTCTACAAGATTGAGGGCGTTTCTGATTGGCCCTTCTGTGAGTTCAATAGCTATTGTCTTTTCCTTGAGCGTCTGCCAGTCATTGGCCGCAACCACTATGTTTGTCTTTGACTTAAAGGGCTTTACCCTGCTGAAGGATGTTGAGGTTGCATCTCCCCCTACTATGTAGCCAAAGAGTTTTAAAGTATCACCCACGTGGTTCTGTGCATACCAGACGGATTGACAGCCGTACGGTGCAATGCCGGGAACGTTGTAATACTCGGATACTCTGGTCCTTGTGGTGTCCACCTTCATTGAGAGCCCAGTTGACGGAACCTTTGTAAGATCATAATCAAGTTTAATGGTTACAAGTTCAGTTGCCTTCAACTTCCTGGTAAAGAGAACAGTATCTTCATAGCCCGGCTTATCTGGCGGAGTGTAGGTTGGGTAACCGTCTTTGTTCTTGTACTTTACGGTGATGGTACCGGGATAGAAGTAGACATAATCTCTTGAACCGTAAATGTACTTGAAGGATATGGTATCTCTGCTTAAATAAAGACCGGTTCCCTTAAACCAGGAGAGGAAACCGGAGGTAAATTCAAAGCGGACGCCTCCTGTCATCTGCCTGGAGAGCAATGAGATACAAATTGTGCTGTCTTTCTTTGCCTTCACCGTTACTTCCTGCCCGAACAGCGGCCTGAGTGTTCCAGGTTCCTTGAACTCTTCAGATGTAATGCGCACTTTGTAGTTGCCCGGTTTTACATAGAGCATCTCCGGACGGTTCACATACAAGCCCTCATAAAAGACTGCACCTGAACTGTTTGCAATTGTCAGAATGTACTTAGTTGAATCCAGTACATTGTTTATTGCACCGGATTCAACGGAGCAAGTCCCGCTGTAACTATCTGCATTTAAATCCTCTACAATAACAAGGCAGCTGTCAAATGAAGCCTTGTTCAAAACAAACGAGAGGGCGGCTTTACCCTCCGTGGTGTCTTTCTGATTCTCCTCTTTTCCCTCTTCACTCAACGGCTTAATGCAGGAAAACAGTGAAAATAAGAACGTTGCAACTAGTGCTAAAAAGATGAATGCCCTTTCTAATCTTGGAAGGCATCCGGAGAAACTTGTTCCCTTCATATTCATCCTCCTCTTTTTAATGGTTAATATTTGAGAGGCAATATAAAGGGTAATTAACTTACCTCCAAGCATTTGGGTAAAATTGACCTTTTTTGAGGATACATTTTACCCGTTGGTACAATTTTACTTTTTTGCAGGTAAAAAAAGAGGTTAGCCTTGGAGGATTTTCATCTTGGCAAACTTGAGGAGGAGGGTCTTGCGGCCAAATTCTTCAAACTCCACAACGGCTTTGAGGTCTGATGCATTGCCGGAAAGGGTCAGAATCTTGCCCTTACCAAAGCGCTCATGCTCAACGGTTTGCCCTACGTGCATACGGGTAGGAGCATCTGCAACAAAGTCCTCTTTCTTAGGCTTAAGTTGAGAAGCCGGCGTGAAGGACGGCCTTTCTGCACTGCCTGAAGAGGAAGAACTGCCTCCGCGGGAGCCATAGCCGCCGGATTGGAA
>CAMHRD010000148.1 GCA_946187365.1 uncultured Bacteroidales bacterium | reverse complement strand
TAAAGGATAACAAATTCAAATATATATTAACCAAAGAATAATGAGAAAATTATTTATCACAGTTTTTGCTGCTATGGCTGTAATTTCCTGTACTTCAAAGAATCCCCTACTCACTGAGTGGGATACCCCTTACGGTATTCCGCCCTTTGAGCAGATAAAACCTTCTGATTACATCCCTGCCGTTAAGGAGGGAATCAAGCAGCATAAGGCTGAACTTGAGGCCATTATCAACAACCCTGAGGCACCAGATTTTAAGAATACTATAGAGGCTGCAGCTCTCTCCGGACAACTTCTGGAGAGAGTTACTGCCGTTCTCTTCAACCTTGCGGAGACTGAGGGAGACAGCACCTTCAACGCAATCAGAGAAGAGGCTGCAAAGCTTGTAACCGCCTTCTCAGATGAGGTTTATATGAATAAGAAGTTCTTTGAAAGAGTTAAGGCCGTCTATGACGCTCCTCAGATTCACCTCAACAGAGAGCAACAGATGGTTCTTAAAAAGTACTACGAGAACTTTACCCGCAACGGTGTCAACCTCACAGAAGAGGCACAGGCTAAACTCAAGGATATTAACCTGCAAATTACTGAGGCTCAGCAGAAATTTGGAAACAACCTCCTTGCAGAGAACAACCGCTTTAAGGAGAAGTTTGGTATTCCGGTATCATCATACGAGGATGAGATGACCAGTTGCAGTGACCGTGAGAGAAGAAAGGAGATGTTCCTTGCCTACTCCAACCGCGCCAACAACAATGACGAGTTTGACAACAAGGCCCTCTGCCTTACCATCCTCAAACTCAAGGCAAAGAAGGCTAAACTTCTGGGCTTTGAGAACTATGCAGCATATCAGTTAGACAACAAGATGGCCAAAGATCCAAAGACCGTAGATGAGTTTTTGGATAAGGTGATTGCCCCTGCAGTCTCCAGAGCCAAGGAGGAGGTCTATGATATGCAGCAGGTTATGAACCAGGATATTAAAGAGGGTAAACTTCCAAAGGGAAGCAAGATTGAACCTTGGGACTGGTTCTACTATGCTGAGAAAGTACGCAAGCAAAAGTATGATTTGGACGAGTCACTTACCCGCCCATACTTTAAGATGGAGAACGTAAGAGATGGTATCTTTAAGACTGCCAACAAGATATACGGCATTCTCATTGAACCTATCAGCAACGTTCCTCTTTACAACCCTGAGGTTGAAGTCTTTAAGGTTATGGATGCAGACTCATCTCTGCTGGGTATCTTTATGACGGACTACTTCCCAAGAAGCACCAAGAGAGGCGGTGCATGGATGACCAACTTCAGAGAGCAGTATGTAGACAAGGATGGCAATGACATTAGACCTATCATCATAAACGTAGGCAACATGACCCCTGCAACAGACTCTCTCCCTGCGCTTTTCACCATAGACCAGGTGGAGACCGTATTCCATGAGTTTGGCCATGCACTTCACGGACTTCTTACAAAGTGCCACTACCCTATTGTAAGCGGAACTAACGTTGCAAGAGACTTTGTTGAGACCTTCTCACAGTTCAACGAGAACTGGGCATTCCAGCCGGAGATTCTGGCTCTATATGCAAAGCACTACAAGACAGGCGAGATCATTCCGGATTCTCTTGTTGCCAAGATTAACAACTCCTCCAAGTTCAATCAGGGTTTTGCAACCACAGAACTTGCAGCCGCCTCTATACTTGATATGAAGTGGCATGAACTTGATGAGGATCAGTTGGACGGCATTGATATTAAGGCATTTGAAGATAAGGTTTGCAAGGACATGGGGCTCATAGACGAGATCATTCCAAGATACCGCACAACCTACTTCAATCACATCTTCAACTCCGGTTACAGCGCAGGTTACTACAGTTATCTCTGGAGTGAGGTGCTTGAAAAGGACGCCTTTGATTACTTCAAAAAGCACGGCATCTACAACAGAGAGGTTGCAGACAAATTCCGCAAGACTCTCCTGGAAAAGGGTGGCAGTGAGGAACCTATGGTACTCTTTGAGATGTTTACCGGCGCCCAGCCCAACCCGGACGCCATGCTAAAAGCACGTGGTTTAATAAAATAGGCATTTGCCTACTTTTTATTTCCCTGGTTATCAAGGATGAGGGTGCGGTCCTGGCCGAGCGGGGTGATTTCAGGCTTGGAGGATTTGGCCATGGCCTTCTGCATCTTGCGGATAAGGCGGTTGTCTCTTCTTGTTGCCCTTGCAATCTTTTTGTCAAGGTCTTTTACAATTGGGCTGTAACCCTTATCAAAAAAGCCGGCATTTGCCTTAACGGTTAGCACTTTACGTACCTTTGCATCCAACTCCTCCATGGAGTAGATTCCTCTGGAAACGGAATCTGCAATGGCCTCTATTGCCTTCATTGGCTCATCCGGCATAAGAATCATATCTGAACCGGCCTTGTAAACGGCTGTATTGATGTCTATTGGGTCTTTGCCCTTGGAGAGGCCCTGCATTGTAACGGCGTCTGTCATGACAACACCTTTGAACCCCTGCTCTCCCTTAAGAAGGTTTTGCACGCAGAGCTTGGAGATGGACATAGGGTCTCCGCTCGGGTCTATTACAGGGTATGAGAAGTGGCCCACCATAACCATAGCCAAACCATTGGCTATCATCTTGTTGTAAGGGAACAAATCTTCACTGTAAAGCTTCTCTTTTGAGTGGTTTATGATTGGTCTCTCATAGTGGGAATCTACGTAGGTATCTCCGTGGCCCGGGTAGTGTTTTCCGCAGGCGTAGATTCCGTTATCCTGCATTCCCTTCATATAGGCAGTAGCAAGGTCTGCCACAACCTGAGGATCTCCGCAGAAGGAACGCTGACCGTCTGCCTTATTGTAAGGGTCCGGGCAGACATCTGCAACAGGAGCCAGGTTAACGTATATGTTCAAGTCTTTCAACTCTTTGGCAACGTTCTTTCCCATCTTGTAAAGGAACTTCTCCGGGTTATCTTCAATTCTGGCAAGCAGTGCCTGACGCGGATAGGCAGGATACTCCGCAAAACGCATATTGGCACCCCACTCCGCATCCGTCATCTCCAAAAGAGGAATCTCACTTATAGACTGCAGATAGTTCACTCTCTCAATGAACTGAGCAATAGGACCTCTCATAATAATTATGCTACCAACTCCGTACTCTCTTACCAAAGAGTCCTGGAAGGCCTTGGTCTTCTCAGATGGGTTGCGGCTTATGGTGATGATAAAGAGTTGTGCAACTTTCTGCTTTACAGAGAGTTTACTCATCAGTTCATCTACCTGTTTCTGATGTCTTACATCCGCTTTGCTCTGAGAAAAGAGTGCTATTGGAGATAATACCATAATGATTAAAAGTGATATGATTCTGCTCTTCATATTGTGTTGCTGAATTGATTCTTAATAGTTTATGCCGGCAGCGCCTCCTGCAAAATATGGGCGCTCCACAAGGTTGATTCTCTCCGCCTTATCCTTTGCCTTTTTCATCTGCTTAATGAGGCGGTTGTCTCTTTTAAAGGCTCGCTTTACCTTGCGCTCAATATCTGTTACCACAGGGTTGTAATCCTTATCTAAAAGTCCCGCTTTTGCCTTGAGGGTGAGCACTCTTCTCACCTTTGCATTCAACTCATCCAGTGAGAAAACTCCCCTTTGAACGGAGTCTGCAATAGCCTCAATGGAGCCCTTTATCTCTATAGGCATCAGCAGAATGTCCGAGCCCGCTTTGTAAGCCTCAACCGTCACCTCAACCGGATCTCTCCCCTCTGATATCCCTTTCATCACGATGGCGTCCGTAATAACAATCCCTTTGTAGTTCTGCTCGCCCCTCAGAAGGTTCTCTATGCAAGGCTTTGAGAGAGACATCGGGAGAAGAGAAGGGTCTATCTCAGGGCTCGCAATGTGGCCCACCATAACCATCTCAAGCCCCTCATTTATAAGCCT
>CAMHRD010000147.1 GCA_946187365.1 uncultured Bacteroidales bacterium | reverse complement strand
GATCTGCTTCCTGTGAACGCATCAGTTTCCGGTGTCTCATCCGGCAACGTCTATACCACACTTATTATCTTCATTATTCTCTTTACAACGCTGCTGATTGCGGAACTTATGATTCTCTTCCGCCAGATTGGAAAGGGACCGGACGGTATTAAATGGAACTAAGAACAGTAACTGAAAATTAACGGATTATGACAACATATCATTTTCTTCAACTATACTGGTGGGCAATAGTCTCCCTCTTGGGAGCGGTGCTCGTCTTTCTGACATTCGTTCAGGGCGGTCAGACTCTGCTATGGGGAACCGCTAAGAATGAGGATGAAAAGAGGATTCTCCTTACCATATTCGGTCATAAGTGGGAACTGACATTTACTACTCTGGTAACATTCGGAGGTGCTGCATTTGCTTCATTCCCACTCTTTTACTCCACCAGCTTTGGCGGAGCATACTGGCTCTGGATTCTTATTCTGCTCTCCTTTGTAATTCAATCCTTCTCCTACGAGTTCCGCTCAAAGGAGCGTAACCTATTGGGTAAGAATACTTATGAGACCTTCCTAATGATTAACGGAATTGTGGGAACCATACTCTTGGGAGTTGCTGTTGCAACCTTCATCTCCGGAGGCAACTACGCAATGGACAAGATGAACATTACAACAGGTTCTTCAAACATCATCTCCTACTGGACCAACAACTACAGAGGTTTGGAGTTGATATTCAAGCCTTTCAACCTGCTGCTGGGCGTTGTGGTATTTCTTGCCGCAAGAACTTTGGGACTGCTCTTTACATTCAACCAATGTTCAAAGATTGAGGGAGATGCCGCCAAGAATCTGGCAGACAGAGCACTCTCCAAAGTAAAGGTAACAGGCACAGGATTCGTTCTCTTCTTCGTAGCCTTTGTTGTATGCCTCTTCCTTACCACAGGATACAGGGTAGATACTGCAAGTGAGACCTTTAACGGAATCAACGGACCTATTGTTGCTGAGAAGTATGCTTACCTTCACAACATGCTCAGTCAGTGGTGGATTGCAGCCATCTTCCTGGTTGGAGTTGTGCTTGTTCTGATTGCTTTAATAAGAACTATGTTCAAAGAGAAGAGTTCATTCTACACGGCCGGACTGGGAGTTGTTATGGCTGTATTTGCCATTCTTTTAACCGTTGGTTTTGCAGATATGGCATACTTCCACTCACTCTATGACATCAACTCTTCACTTACGCTATATAACAGTTCATCAAGTCTTTACACGCTCAGAACAATGGCCTGGGTATCACTTGCAGTTCCTTTTGTGATACTCTACATTGCATACGTATGGCGTAAAATGACTCATAAGTAATGACTAACAAAAAGTTTCACTTTGGATTGCTTCCGAGGGTAATAGTTGCAATTGCCCTCGGAATCCTTTGCTCACTCTTCTTTCCGGAGGCTCTTACCAGAGTCTTTATAACATTCGGTTCAATATTCAGCAACTTCCTCTCCTTCATAATTCCTCTTCTGATTCTGGGACTTGTTGCCCCGGGCATTGCGGAGATGGGCAGGGGAGCGGGAAAGCTTCTGATTATTACGGTATTGCTGGCTTACGGCTCCACACTTTTTGCGGGCTACTTCTCCTACTTCTCCTGCCAGTTTACCTTCCCGCACATTCTTGTTCCGGATGCCTCCTTTGCAGATGTGGTTCTGAATCAGTCAAATGACCTCAAACCATTCTTTACCATAGAGATGGCTCCTCTGTTTGGAGTAATGAGCGCACTCATTCTGGCATTTGTATTGGGTATTGGAATAGCATACTCAGATTCACAGTCACTGCTCAACGTACTTAAGGATTTCAGGCACATTATAGACTTGGTAATCAGGAACGTGATAATTCCTCTGCTCCCGTTTTTCATTTTTGCAATCTTTCTTGAACTTGGAGCGGAAGGGCAGGTGAGAATGATTCTGAAACTCTTCATTAAGGTCATAGCTGTGATCTTTGTAATCCACATTCTCTTCCTTCTCATTCAGTTCTGCATTGCCGGTGCAATATCACGCAAGAACCCTATAAAGGCCTTAATCACAATGCTTCCGGCATACTTTACCGCCCTGGGAACTCAATCATCTGCAGCTACCATTCCGGTAACTTTGGAGCAGACCAGAAAGAACGGTGTGGACTTTGGAATCTCCTCATTTACCGTGCCGCTCTGTGCCACAATCCACCTGGCGGGCAGCACTTTAAAAATAGTTGCCTGCGCATACGCCATTATGTATATGCTGGGAATGCCAATAAACATAGGGCTTTACACCGGCTTTATCTTTATGCTGGGTGTCACGATGGTTGCCGCCCCCGGCGTTCCCGGAGGGGCCATTATGGCCGCTCTTGCCGTTCTGCAGCAGGTGCTTGGCTTTGACGCTACCCTTCAGGCCCTTATGATAGCCCTCTATATCACGATGGACAGTTTTGGCACCGCCTGCAATGTCACCGGTGACGGAGCGATAGCACTTATCGTTGATAAGATATACAAACGTAAGAATTAACTGATTTTGAAGGGAAAGAAAAAGGGGATGATTGCTCACCCCCTTTAAACTTGTTTTGTGCGTTTGCTATTTTGCAAAGGCAACGGAACGGGATTCGCGGATGACGGTGATTTTTACCTGGCCCGGATAGGTCATCTCGTTCTGGATCTTCTTGGCAATCTCTGCGGAGAGCATCTCAATGTCCTTATCTGAAACCTGCTCAGAACCAACAATTACGCGGAGCTCTCTGCCGGCCTGGATGGCGTAGGTCTTGGTAACGCCAGGGTATGAGAGAGCAATGTTCTCCATATCTTTGAGACGCTTAATATAACTCTCAATAACCTCTCTTCTTGCACCAGGTCTTGCACCGGAAATGGCATCTGCAACCATAACGAGAGGGGAGATAAGTGATGTCATCTCAATCTCCTCATGGTGAGCACCTATGGCATTGCAAATCTCAGGTTTCTCCTTGTATTTCTCTGCCATACGCATACCGAGCATTGCGTGTGGAAGTTCAGGATCCTCATCAGATACTTTTCCAATATCGTGAAGCAGACCCGCTCTCTTGGCAATCTTGGCATTGAGGCCGAGCTCAGAAGCCATTGTAGCACAAATGTTTGCAACCTCTCTGGAGTGCTGGAGAAGGTTCTGACCGTAAGATGAACGGTACTTCATTCTTCCCACCAGTTTTACCAGCTCAAGGTTAAGACCGTGAATACCAAGGTCTATGCAGGTACGCTTACCAGTCTCAAGAATCTCGTCATCCAACTGTTTCTTAACCTTTTCAACCACCTCCTCAATTCTTGCAGGGTGAATTCTGCCGTCTGCAACCAGCTGATGCAGAGCAAGACGCGCAACCTCTCTGCGTACAGGATCAAATGCGGAGAGGAGGATTGCCTCAGGGGTATCGTCTACCACAATCTCAACTCCGGTAGCCGCCTCAAGGGCACGGATGTTTCTTCCCTCACGGCCAATGATTCTACCCTTAATCTCATCATTGTCTATGTTGAAGACTGTAACGGCATTCTCAATTGCAATCTCAGGGGCGGTACGCTGGATAGTGTTGATTACTATTCTCTTAGCCTCCTTTGATGCACTCAGGCGAGCCTCATCCATAACATCGTTGATGTAGGCCTGGGCATCTGTTCTGGCCTCAGCTCTCATAGCCTCAACCAGATGCTTTTTAGCCTCTTCCGCACTCATTCCTGCAATGTTCTCCATCTGGAGAATCTCCTGCTGGCGCAGCTTCTCATACTCGTCTATCTTCTTGGAAACGAGTTCTGTCTGAGCCTTTAGGTTGTTGCGGATAGCCTCAATCTCTCTCTCCTTGCGGCCAATCTCATTTGTCTGTTGGGTGAGAACCAGTTCCTTCTGCTTAATCTTGTTCTCCTGCTCACGAATCTGATTGTTCTTGTTGTTTATGTACTGTTCGTGCTCGCTCTTGAG
>CAMHRD010000146.1 GCA_946187365.1 uncultured Bacteroidales bacterium | reverse complement strand
AAGAGGAGGTAGATCTGCTGCTTTTAGATATTCAGATGCCGGGAGCCAGCGGCCTGGAACTGGGAGCGGTCTTGAGCCGTATGGAGGAGTTCTCAACCTCCGGTAAACCCCTGATAATCTTTACCACAGCCTTTGAGCAGTACGCCATTGAAGGGTACAAGGTAAACTCCGTTGGCTACCTGTTAAAGCCCATATCTTATCCGGAATTTTTGGAGGCTGTTCAGAAGGCCTCACGTATACTGGAAGGCATGGCTGCAGGTGGTTCTGCCTCCGAGCCTGAGTGCCTTTATGTTAAAAGCGGATACAAACTGGTTAAGATAGATTTATCCACCATCATTTACATAGAGAGCCAGAAAGATTACATTGCCATAAACACCACATCCTCAGCCGCTCCCATTATGACGCAGATTAGCACAAAGGAGATTGAGAGCAAACTGGATGGTGGCAGTTTTTACCGTGTTCACCGCTCGTTTATTATCAACGCTGCCTACATAGAGAGTCTGGGTAAAAGTAAAATTGTACTTAAAAATCCATCGGGAGGAAAAAGTATATCCATTCCTGTTGGAGAGAGTTATAAAGAGGTTATTACTAAGATAATAGAAAGATAATATGGATCAGTCCAACATCACAGAGGTAAAAAAGAAGTCTGCTTTTAAGAGATTATTAAAGGTTGTTCTTTGGGTGGTTATAATTGTTGCTCTTGTTATGATTGTTGCAATTTTAAGTTGCGGACGCATAGCAAAGTGGTATCTGGAGAAGCACTCTAAGGAGCTGACCGGCAGAATCATAACCGTGGAGCGCATTACCATGAACCCGCTCTTTGGTACTGCTAAAATCAAAGACCTCAAGGTGTTGGAAGCAAATGACAAAGATTTGTTCCTGGGTTTTGGAGAGCTGGACTACCGTATGAACCTTCTGGGGCTTATGCACAAGAAGTTTAAAATGAGACGTCTCCATATAGACAATATGGACTTGAATATACTTCAGACGGGAAAGTCTTTTAACTTTGATGACCTTATAACGCGCTTTTCTTCAGATAGTTCCGCTAAGAAAGAGACAGACCCTGGTTGGACTGTAGACCTCAACAACATAAAGATATCAGACAGCCGTATGCGTTACAAAGATCTGGAGGTTGGTTCCAACTTTGGGTTTAACCGTATGAACGTGGAGATTCCAAGAATCTACCTTACGGGCAAAGATACTGATGCCGGAATTCAGCTTCATTTTGAGGATGGCGGAAGCCTGGGCTGCCGTCTTTCATACAATATGGATCACAGCCGTTACAACTTGGATCTTAATATCAGCGGTTTTGGTATAGATGGCATACTCCCTTATCTTCAGCAATATATGAACGTAAGCAAGTGTGAAGGTCTCCTCTCAATGAACGTGAACATTAACGGAGATACTGAGCACATTACGGAGGCAAAGGTTAAGGGAACGGTAGATGTTGTAAAATCTGAGGTGGTGGATGACCAGGGAAGGATGATTTTTGCAGCAGACAGCGTAGGAGCCAACATTCTGGAACTCAGCACCGCAGGCCGTATTACCCATTTGGCATATCTTAACATTGTTGGTCCTCAGAGCCAGTACATCATCTACAAAGATTCCACAGACAACTTCTCATATCTTATGAAGAGCACGCCGGAAATTGCAGAAGAGCCGGACGCTGTTGAGGAGGTTCAGGAAGACGTTAAGAAGATGATTCTCAAGGTGGACCGTTTGAGGATTGCCGGCGGAAAAGTTGGCTATGAAGATAACCTTATGAAGGGAGGCTTCAAGTACAGCCTCAGTGAGATTAGCGCCTTCTGCAATGATTTCCAACTGGATAAGATGAACCGCATTATTGGACGCGCAGTTCTGGGCAAGGCGGGTAAGGTTGCATTGGACTGGACCACAGACTTTAAGAGCATGCGTAACATGCACCTTAAACTCACCGCACGTAATGTAGATATTACAGACTTCACTCCGTACTCGCTGGTTTACGTGGGTAATGAAATAGAGAACGGCGTGCTTCAGATTGAGAGTGATAACACCGTAACAGACAATAAGTTAAACGGAGAGAACAAAATTGAGGTTTACAAGCCTAAGGTTAGCAAACGGAAGAACAAGAAGCCTGTTTACAAGGTTCCTGTAAGGTTGGGCGTTTACGTTCTTACAGACAAGGAGGGAATGATGAAGGTATCACTTCCTGTCTCCGGAGATCTGGACAACCCGCAGTTCTCTTACCGCAAGATATTGTTCAAGGCCCTTATGAACCTCTTTGTTAAGGTTGCCTCTGCTCCGATTACTGCAATAGGAAGTCTATTCTCATCAGATGAGCCTCTGGATCACATAGATATAGATGTTACAGAGCCGGACTTTGACACCAAGCAGTACACTCAGTTAACGGAACTTGTAGAGGCCGTTAAGGAGAAGGATGAACTCAAGTACCAGTTCAACCAGCGCTTCAATCTGGAGCAGGCCGTTAAAGACCACCCGGATTTCACAGAGGATAAACTCCTCACCCTGGCCAAGATAAGGAATGAGAACCTCCAAAAGTTCCTAAAGCGTATGAACGTAAAGGAGAAGCAGATAGCCGTCACCCCGGTAGTCCCAGACTCCCTCAAGTCCTACTCCGGAGACCCATCCATCCACCTCACCGCCCTCTGGTCCCCAGACAACGACTAACATCAGTAGGTTATGTGGGAAGGGGGGATGTTGCGCCATGGCTGGGTGCCAATGCTGGCACCGCTGCGGCCCGCATCAATCTCCACGTAAATGTCCTTGGGTTCACTCTCCATAAAATCATACTTAAGGGCTGTAAGTTCCTCGCCCAGAGGGAGTGAAGCCTCTAACAACCTTCCATCCTCCAATATGAAAGTATAGTCAACTCTCATTCCCTCCAGCGAGAAGGGTCTGGTAATACGCATCTGATACTCGGTCTTCTCTCTCCCGTAAACCTTGCTCTCAGAAGCATACCCCTTGCCTTCCAGAGAAAAACCGTTCCATCCTCCTACAAGATAGACCGCTGCAATCTTCTCAGCCTCAATCCCTTTAAAACTTATGAATAAGTTAATAAACTGCCTTGTAGGACTAGCCTCAACCCTCACCGGCTCCTTAGAAACCGTAACGGAAGAGAAGAAAGAGTACAGAGAATCGCAGCTCTGAAGATCTTTCTTAAGGATTGCACACTCCCTTGAGTATGAGTCCGTAAGAAGGGTCATCCCGTTCACATTTCCCCACACAAAACAGAGCAGTTCGTCTCTGGGAACATCAAAAGTTATATCAGAAGAGAGCTCACTCCTCCTTGCAGATGCCCTCTGAACAAGTTCCCCCGTACTGCGGAACACCCACACCTCAACACCCTCTGCAACCCTCTGGAACGCAGAGCAATCCAACGCAAAGTGCTGCGGACAGCCACTTCGGTCTTCCCACACTCCGCACCCCACAAGAAGGAGTGAAACAATGAACAATATCAATTCTCTTCTTCTCATTTAAAAACTAACAGAATAGTCATTAGCACTGCTCCACCCTGCTACTGAGGTGTTTACGGTAAGCGTATAAGAAACAAGTTTATCATCAGGAGTCAGAGCACCCGGTCCTGCAATTGTAAAGTCAAAAGAGTAACTGGTATTGCGTTTAACTCCGTAATGCTCATTTGCAGATACCCATCCGTAACCCACCTGGTTGATATCCACCGGATAGTAATACTTCACACCGTTAATCTTTCCCTCCAGAATCAACCTCGTATACTTCTCAGTAGCAGTCTCTTCGGATGTCAGGTTCTCATAACAGTAGAAGTAATGCGCATCATCGTTACCGCTGTCCCCAATAGATGACGCCACAGACTCGTACAGCATATCGTCTATCGTAAGATCACTGTTGTCACCTGCCACGTACCCCGCATTGTTCAGAATTAACGGAGAAGCAAAGCCGCTTCCCAAAAAGTTCTTCTGCCCGTGAAC
>CAMHRD010000145.1 GCA_946187365.1 uncultured Bacteroidales bacterium | reverse complement strand
GACCTGGCGGTCGAATTCGACATCATCCACAAGAGCGGAAGCTGGTTCAGCTACAATGATTCCAAACTTGCACAGGGCAGAGACGCTGTAAAACAGCTGCTTAAGGACAACCCTGAGCTCTGTGAGGAGATAGAGGCCAAGGTTAGAGAGGCTCTCAAGGGTGTCAAAGACTAAATGATAGATCAAGCCACCATAGCGAGAATCAGAGATGCCATAGACATCGTTCAGGTAATCGGAGACTTTGTTCCACTAAAGAGACAGGGCTCCGATTACGTGGCTTGTTGTCCCTTCCATCAGGAGAAAACTCCAAGTTTCCACGTCTCCCCTTCTAGGCAGTACTTCAACTGCTTTGGCTGTCATGAGAAAGGCAATGCCATTACCTTTCTGATGAAGCATGAGCAGATGACTTATACAGAGGCGCTTAAGTGGCTTGGGGACAAATACGGCATAGAGGTTAAAGAGAGCGTTGAGAGGCCGGAAGATCTGGAAAAGAGAAACCATCGGGAGGCTCTGCAAATCATCAATGAGTATGCCGGCAATGTTTTCACCAACACCCTGTTCAATACGGAAGAGGGTAAGGCGGTAGGTCTCAGCTACTTCCATGAGCGTCAGTTTACAGATAGTACCATAAAGGAGTTTGCACTGGGATACTCTCTGAGGGAGAAAGATTCCTTTTACCGTGCCGCAGTTGCTGCAGGTTACAAGAAGGAACTGCTTCTGGAACTGGGACTTGTGGTTCAGAAACAGGACGGCAAGTATGCGGGTGAGATTGTAGACAAGTTCAATGAGAGAGTAATCTTCCCTATCCGCTCGGTAAACGGAAAGATTGTGGCCTTTGGCGGCAGAATCCTCTCCAAAGAGAAGAGTCCGGTTAAATATATGAATTCTCCGGAGAGCGAGATCTATCAGAAAAAGAGAGTTTTATACGGACTTTACGAGGCAAAGAGCACAATATCTCAGCAGAAAAACTGCTATCTGGTAGAGGGTTACACAGATGTAATCTCAATGCACCAGGCGGGAATCTGCAATGTGGTGGCAAGTTGCGGCACTGCTCTTACGGAAGAGCAAGTACTTCTGCTTAAGAGATTTACACAGAAAATTACCATCATCTATGATGGAGACAACGCCGGTATTAACGCCGCCCTTAAGGGAATCAATATGTTCCTTCAGAAGGGTATGAACGTTAAGGTAGTTCTCATTCCGGACGGAGATGACCCGGACTCCTTTGCCCGCAAACATAACAAGCAGGAGCTGGAGGAGTTTTTGGCCTCTGCAGAGGAGGACTTTATAAACTATCAGCACCGCACACTCAAACAGAGGGTTAAAGATGACCCTTACCAGGAGGGTGTAATGATAAATGAGATTGCTCTAAGCGTCTCAATGATAGAGGATACCGGCATCCGCTCTGCATACGTTAATAACGCTGCAGATCTTCTGGGAATTACCAGAGATGAGTTCCAGGAGAAAGTGATGTCTCTCCGCACGGAGAGAAAAAACAGCAACAACGGATACATTTCCGGGCAGAGAGGATTCTCAACCACCCCGGCCAACTATAAGAAAGCAGTTGCTCCTCCAAAGGATAAGGATGAGAAGAGCGCAGAGGAACTTAAGAGATGCGAACAGGATCTGCTCTACTTCCTGCTCAAGTTCGGAAGGGAGACTCTGCACAACCTGCAGAACGCTCAGTGGGGCAGAGAGAGGGTTTACGAACCAACTGTGGCCGAATATATTAGAGCGGCTCTGGCGGTAGATTCCCTGGAGATTTCAGACCCTGTACTCAAGAGAATTTATGATGACTACTTTGAGCACGTCACTCAGGCAGAGAGTGCAACAGAGGTAGAGAGATACTTTGTAAGCAGTATGGATACGGAGATTTCCAACGCTGCAATTCAAATAATTTCATCAACTTACCGCTTCCGCAGTGAGAAGATAGAGAGCTCCGTTGAGGGAGTAAACAAGAGACTCTCCGCAGTATTGCCAAGGACCGTCTATGTTTACAAATCCAAAGTGATTAACACTCAACTGGAGAAACTCAAACAGCAGCTCTACTCGCTGGATGCAAGCCAGGAGGCTGAGATAAAAGCCCTTACGGAGAAGATACAACAACTGACAATTATAAAGAGCAAACTGCTCAGAGAAGCTAAATTTGCAAGATAAAAGAGAATATAAAATGGAGAAAAAATTTAAAAGACATCTTATTACGGCGGCACTTCCATACGCAAACGGAAGCGTTCACATTGGTCACCTTGCAGGAGTTTACGTACCTTCTGACATCTATGTACGCTATCTGCGCCTAAAGGGAGAGGAGGTATTATATATATGCGGAAGTGATGAGCACGGTGTTCCTATCACCTTTAAAGCCAAAGATTTAGGATGCTCTCCGCAGGAGATTGTAGATAAGTATCACGCTATAATAAAAGATTCATTCAACAGGTTCGGAATAAGTTTCAGCATCTACTCCAGAACAAGTTCAAAGATTCACGAACAGACCGCTTCTGAGTTTTTTGAAAAACTTTACAAGGAGGGAAAGTTTGTTGAGAAGGAGAGCGAGCAGTTCTATGATCCTGTTGCAAAGGTCTTTCTGGCAGACAGATACATTATGGGTACATGCCCTAAGTGCGGCAATGACAAGGCATACGGAGACCAGTGTGAAAAGTGCGGAAGTACACTTTCACCGGACGAACTCATTGAACCTCATTCACGCCTTAGCGGAGAGAAGCCTCAGAAGAAGATGACCAAGCACTGGTATCTTCCTCTGGATCAGTATGAAGGATGGCTCAAGGAGTGGATACTGGACGGCCACAAAGAGTGGAAGATTAACGTTTACGGACAGTGCAAGAGCTGGATAGACGGAGGTCTCAAACCAAGAGCCGTTACCAGAGATTTGGACTGGGGAGTTCCAGTTCCGCTGGAGGATGCAAAGGGCAAGGTTCTCTACGTTTGGTTTGACGCTCCAATAGGCTATATCTCCAACACCAAAGAACTTCTTCCGAACGATTGGGAGAAGTGGTGGAAGAGCCCGGATACCAGAATGATACACTTCATTGGAAAAGACAACATAGTCTTCCACTGCATTGTGTTCCCTGCTATGCTTAAGGCTTACGGAGACGGCTACATTCTTCCGGAGAATGTACCTGCAAACGAGTTCCTCAACCTTGAGGGAGACAAGATTTCCACCTCAAGAAACTGGGCTATCTGGTTGGAGGAGTACCTTTCAGATTTCCCTGGCCAGCAGGATGTTATGCGTTACGTGCTCTGCGCCAACGCACCTGAGACCAAAGACAATGACTTCACCTGGAAGGATTTCCAGGCAAGAAACAACAGTGAACTGGTTGCAATTTACGGTAACTTTGTTAACCGTGCATTGGTTCTCACTCACAAGTACTTTGGCGGCAAAGTTCCTCGGTACCAGGAGAGTGACCTCACCCCTACTGACAAAGAACTCATTGCTTCCATACCTCAGATTACAGAGAAGATTCAGAACAACCTTGATCAGTTCAAGTTCAGAGATGCAGTCAAAGAGGCAATGAACCTTGCAAGACTGGGTAACAAATATCTCACAGATACAGAGCCTTGGAAGGTCTTCAAGACAGACCCTAAGAGGGTTGCAGTTATACTCAACCTCTCTCTGCAACTCTGTGCAAATCTGGCAATTGCATTTGAACCATTCTGCCCGTTCTCATCCAAGAAACTGCAGGCAATGCTCAACCTCGCTCCAAAGAACGATGAGGTTTGTCCAACCAGCGCACCTAACGGAAAGGTAAGATGGGAGAATCTGGGCCGCATAGATTTCCTTGAGGCAGATTCCCCTATCAACCAGGCGGAACTTCTCTTCAGCAAGATAGAGGATGAGGTTATAGATGCTCAGCTTCAGAAACTTGCCAACACCAAAAAGCAGAACGAGGAGAAAGAGGCGCAGGATGCGGCTAAACAGGTTGCTCCTCAGAAGGATGAGTGCACCAT
>CAMHRD010000144.1 GCA_946187365.1 uncultured Bacteroidales bacterium | reverse complement strand
GTGAGGAGCTCCTAAAAGGATGGCGGCACCGTAGATGGCGGTGAGGTTCTCTGCGTTGTACTCTCCAATGAAGTTGCACCACACCTCGGTTCCGTTAATGTTGAGCTGCATGCCGTCTATGCTCTGCTCAATGATTCTGGTCTTAAAGTCTGCAACGTTGCGGGTAGAGTAGGTGTGCACCTGCGCCTTGCAGTTCTGAACCATAAACTCTCCGTTGCGGTCATCTATGTTGGTAAGTGCAAAGGCCTCTTTATCAAGTGAATCAAAGAAGAGTTTCTTGCAGTTGCGGTAGTTCTCAAAGGTCTTGTGGTAATCTAAATGATCATGAGTTAAGTTTGTGAAGATTCCTCCGGCAAACTTTACTCCCATGATTCTCTCCTGGTCAATGGCGTGTGAGGAGACCTCCATAAAGCAGTAATCACACCCCTTTGCCACCATTTGGTCCAGAAGTTTGTTAAGTTCCAGCGGACCCGGCGTGGTGTTTATTGTAGGGAGTTTCTGCTCACAGATGTAATTGGCTATGGTTGAGATCAATCCGCACTTGTATCCCAGAGCGGTGAAGGTGTTGTAGAGCAGAGTTGCAATACTGGTCTTTCCGTTGGTTCCCGTAACTCCTATGAGTTTCAGCTGGTGAGAAGGATTGCAGAAATTGTTTACGGCAATCAGCGCCTCCGCCTCACGGCTGCTCTTTACCACAATGTAAACCACAATGTCTCTGTCTCCTCTTCTGATAGGCGCCTCCTCATCCTCAGGAATATTCTCGCACACAATGTATTGCGCGCCTCTCTCAATTGCATCGCGAATATATTTTCCGCCGTCTGCAACTGCACCTCTTACCGCAATGAACAACGAGCCTCTGGTGCACTTTCTGGAATCTGCAGTAATGCTCTTTACGTCATTGCTGTTTACCAGAGAGAACATGGCGGTGTCCGGGGAGAGTTCCTCTCTTCCCTGAAACTCGCGTATAATTCTGATACCCTTTAGTAACTGACTTAGTCTCATTGTTCTGTCTCTTTATTAATTGTTTCTGTTTCTGCTGCCGTTTCTCTCTTAATCTCTGCCTTTTTGCTCAACTGGAGAGTTATTGTTCCTCCCTTTTCCGCACGGGTTTTAGGAGTCTGGTCCACAACTCTGCCGCTTCCGTTGAATGCCACTTTGAATCCCTGATTCTCAAGTATATAGAGCGCATCCTTAAGTCCCATTCCAACAACGTTTACAAGTGAATCCTTCTCAACAGTAAAGCTGTCTGCCTTAATTCCTGCTGTGTCTGTTCTGAAGCTCACATATCTGCTGTTGCCAATCTGAGCAATCAGATCTTTGGAGTTGGTAGAAGGAAGAGTGCTCATTACAATCTTGCTCTCCTTTCCCATTCCCTTGGCAATCTGCGGGTTTGAACGCTTTGCGCTCTTCTGGCTTCCGTCCAGAAGGTCATTCCACTCCGGAGAATTTGCATAGATGAATCTTGCAATTCTGAGGAACGGAGGACCCGCCTGGCTTGCTCCGTAGAAACTACCTGCCGTCTGACCTGAATAGAGGATTACTATCACAGTATATTCAGGATCTTCAGATGGGAAGAATCCGCAGAATGTAGCCTGATATCTTCTCATTCCGTTTCTCTCGTAACCGCCTCCGTCAAAGGCAATTCTGGCGGTTCCCGTCTTGCCGCTTATGTGGAACGGCTCATTGTTCATCATCTTTCCCGTACCCTCCGTTACAACTGCACGCAAAGCCTCCTGCGCCATCTTGGCCGTCTTCTCAGAGCAGATGGAACCGCTTATCTCCTGCGGCTTAAAACGTTTCTCAACTTTGCCGTCTCTCTCGTAAGACTCTATGAAGTAAGGCTTCATCATCTTACCGTTGTTTGCAATTGCGTTGTAGAAGGTAAGGGTGTGAAGTGGGGTTATAAGCATTCCGTATCCGAATCCCATTGAGGCCAAAAGTCCCGGAGTCCAGATAGACTCGTCCGGTGAGTGAATCACCGCGGTTCCCTCTCCCTGAATATCCAGATGGAATCTCTCTCCCAGCTTCATGTTCTGCACTCTGTTCACAAACTTCTTAGGATCAGAGGCATAGTTACGTGTCACAATCTTTGCAAAGCAGACGTTGGAGGAGTGAGCAAAGGCTCCTTTAAGCGTCTGCATTCCTACGGCGTGGCTGTCCGTAACCTTCTGGTTCATATAAACCCACTGTCCGTTGCCGCCGTCTACCATAGAACTGAGGGTCTCAACTCCGTCCTCCAAAACCGCTACCAGCGTTACGAGTTTAAGAACGGAACCCGGCTCAGTTGCCTGACCTACAGCGTAGTTCAGAGACTCGTCATAACCTCCCTTGCCGTCATTTTTTAAATTGGAGATTGCACGTATCGCTCCCGTCTTTCTCTCCATAACCACTGCAGTTGCACCCGCCACGTTAATTCCCTTTGAGAGCTGCTCCTTAAGTGCATCCTCCACAGCCTCCTGTAAATCAATGTCTATGGTGGTCCTAATTGTGTAACCGTCTTTAGGTGCAAGGTTGTGGTCTGAGTTGATTGGAACCCACTCACCGCCGCTCATCTTCTGATACATCTGCTTGCCCGGAGTTCCCTTGAGGTAGTAGTCACAGCTTCCCTCAATACCGGTTCCAACACCCAGAGAGTTGATGAAACCTATTGTTCTGTAGGCAGTTCTGCCATACGGATACTTTCTCTTAGACTCCTCCTCAACTATGATTCCTCCTCTGTTGCCGCCTTTGTTAAAGAGCGGAAAACTCTTAACCTGAGCAAGTTCAGAGTAGTCCAGCAGGCGGTTGTTTATGGTCAGATATCTCTTTCCCTTCTGCTGTGCCTCCACAATCATCTGCTTGTACTGAGCCGCGGTCTTGTCCTGGTAAAACTCTGCAAGAGAGGCAGCAAGACCATCTATGTACTTGTTGAAGGTATCCTTCTCCTGCACTGTGCAGTCCATCTTAATCTTGTAGTAAGGAACGCTGCTGGCAAGAAGACGACCGTCCTTTGCAAGTATGTCTCCTCTTATTGAAGGAATCTCAAGGGTTCGGTAGGCAATCTTTTCTCCGCTCTTTATATCCTTCTTAAAGTACTGTACCACAATGATTCTGGCAATCACAAGGAAGAGAATCAGCAGCAGGAACTGGAATACCTTGGCAGAGCGCTTGAATATGAGTTCATGTTTCTCCATCAGATATCCTCCTTGCTCTCAATTCGTTTAACTCTGTATGCCGGAGCGGTTGGGTCCTTGAGTGTTGAACCGCTCTGCTGCAGACGCAGTTTAATCTGTCCGCGGCTGCTCTGTGCCTGCAGTTTTGCCTCCTTGCTGGTGTAGTCCGCCTTAAGGTTCTTTAGCTCTCTCTGAACTCTGCTGGTGTCTTTGTGCGTCTTTATAACCGCCAGATTGATAGTGATATACAAGAAGATCAGGAAGAAGATGTAGATAATAAAAACCCACTGGCCGGCCAGTTGCTTGCTTGAAAGGAACTGTCCGCCCAATAAATCTCTTCTGATGTTAAACTTGTTTGCCATCTTTATTATCTTATGCGCTCAGCAACCCTCAACTTGGCGGAGCGGCTGCGGCCGTTGGCCTCCATCTCCTCCTCTGTGGGGAGAATTGGTTTCTTGTTTACAAGAGAGAAGGTGCCTTCCGCTTTACCATCGCGGAGGAAATTCTTAACAATCCTGTCTTCCAGTGAGTGATAGGTGATTACGGAGAGCCTGCCGCCGTTTTTCAACACCTCTTTTGCGCCGCAGAGAAGATCTTCCAGAGCTCTCATCTCCTGGTTTACCTCAATTCTAAGCGCTTGGAATACCTTGCCCAGGAACTTTCTCTCCGTTTGCGGATTGTAGAGTTTCTCCAAGACTCTCTTAAGGTCTGAGGTTGTGAGAATTGGCTCACCGCTCTCCCTTTGCCGGCAAATAAGGGTAGCCACCTTGCGGGCATTGTCCAACTCTCCGTACTCTCTGAAGATTCTTGTA
>CAMHRD010000143.1 GCA_946187365.1 uncultured Bacteroidales bacterium | reverse complement strand
TTATATGAGGCCTTAAAGATAAAAGGGACCTTGTGCTTTTCTGTCAAAGACTTGAGACGCTCTGCAATAGAACGTGTAATCTCCTCACCTTCAATAACACAGGGGCCCGCCATCAGGAAGAACATCCCGTTATTATAATCTTTAAGAAACTCTATTTTTTTCATCGGCCGCAAATATAAGAAAATTGAGTTAGTAATTGTATTTCTTCCAAAGAAGATTTAAGCGTCTGCGTATCTCCTGTTCGGATTTATTGTTGGAAGGGTCATAAATCTTGGTCCCCTTAATCTCCTCAGGCAAAAACTCCAGGTCTGCAAAGTTCCCTTCAAAATCGTGAGCATACTTATATCCCTGATGGTAACCCAGTTCCTCCATTAGTTTGGTTGGTGCGTTGCGCAGATGGAGAGGAACTGAAAGGTCTCCCGCCTCAGAAACCATACCCAGAGCGGTATCTATTGCCATATATGCGGAGTTACTCTTTGGACTGGTAGCCAGATAGATAGCGCACTCAGAGAGAGGAATTCTTCCCTCCGGCATTCCAATCTGCTGCACTGCCGCAAAGGTAGACTGCGCAAGCAGCAGTGCGTTAGGGTTTGCAAGCCCAATATCCTCAGCAGCAAGTATTACCATACGGCGGGCAATAAAGAGAGGATCCTCTCCGCCCTTTATCATTCTTGCCAGCCAATATACCGCCCCGTTAGGGTCAGATCCTCTCAAACTCTTTATAAATGCGGAGATTATGTCATAGTGCTGCTCGCCGTTCTTGTCATAGAGTGCCATATTCTCCTGCAGCCTCTCCTTAACAAGTTCATTTGTTATCACGATAGGTTCCCCATCGGGAGTACTGTTTGTTATAATATCCAGCACATTAAGGAGCCTTCGCGCATCTCCGCCGCTGTATCTGAAGAGTGCCTCCTTCTCCTTCACCTCAATTTTCAGAGAGGAGAGATAAGGGTCTTTCTTTATTGCATTGTTGAGGAGTTTTTCCAGATCATCTGCAGAGAGTTCCTTAAGCACAAAGACCTGGCATCTTGAGAGAAGAGGGGAGTTTACCTCAAAAGAGGGGTTCTCCGTTGTGGCGCCTATCAGAATGATTGTGCCATCCTCAACCGCTCCCAAAAGCGCATCCTGCTGCCCCTTGTTAAAGCGGTGAATCTCATCTATGAATAGGATAGGGGTCTTGGTGTTGAAAAGGTTCAGTTTTGCCTTGCCAATCACCTCTCTCACCTCCTTAACGCCTGAACTAACGGCAGATAGGGTGTAGAAAGCACGGTCTAATTTCTTGGATATTATATGGGCCAGTGTGGTCTTTCCAACACCCGGAGGGCCCCAAAGTATGAAGGATGAGAGGTTTCCGCTCTCTATCATATTTCTCAAGACGGAGCCCTTGCCCACAAGATGCTGTTGGCCAACGTAATCCTCAAGGCTTTCCGGTCTGATTCTCTCTGCAAGCGGTATTTTTATATCTGAACTCATATTAGAAATAAACGGCCCACAAATTTACACATTTCATCTCTTAGATGAAAATGGATGAAATTTATTAAATTTGCCTTAAATAGAGTATCCGATTATGAGTGAAAAAAAGACGGTTCTGGAGAAGATAGGGGAATACCTCTCACTTAAGAGGTACCTTGCAAACCAGGAAGCGGTAGTGGCAAACGTATCCGACAGCATCTCATTCAAAGGTGCCAACCTGTGGGCTTTGGTCTTTGCAATTCTGATTGCATCACTGGGCCTCAATATGAACTCAACCGCCGTAATCATAGGCGCCATGCTTGTTTCACCGCTTATGGCCCCGATTATAGGAATGGGTCTGGCAGTTGGAACCAATGATTTTGAGCTGCTTAAGAACTCCTTTAAGAACTACCTTATTGCAACTGTTATCTCTCTTATTACTGCCACGCTCTATTTTGCAATCACTCCTTACCACGGAGCTCAGAGTGAGCTGCTTGCACGTACATCTCCAACTCTCTACGATGTGCTCATAGCTCTCTGCGGCGGTGCTGCAGGCTTTATTGCATTGACAACCAATGAGAAGGGGAACATAATTCCTGGTGTAGCCATTGCTACGGCCCTTATGCCGCCGCTCTGTACTGCAGGGTTCGGAATAGCCTCACTGAGTCTTAAATACTTCCTCGGAGCCTTCTATCTTTACTTTATTAACTCCGTATTCATTGCCCTTGCAACATTCTTTGGCTCAAGGCTTTTGCAATTTGAGAAGAAGACCCTCAAAGACCGCAAGAGATACCGTAAGGCCAAGAGATCTATAATTCTGATTGCAGTTCTTACAATGGTTCCGGCTGCAATTATGACAGTTAATATCATAAGAGAGAGTATCATTAAGAGCAGCATAGAGAACTTTGTTGCCAAAGAGATGAGATTCCACGGCGCCCAGATAATCTCACAGGATGTTGATAAAGAGAATATGAGAATAACTCTGGCTGCCGTTGGACGTGAGATTTCAAATGAGGAGTTAAAGAAGGCTGAGGAATCTCTTAGCAACTACGGTTTGAGCAGTTATTCAGTAAAAGTTATACAGGGTTCAATATCAGATAGTTTGGACGCATTAAGGCAGTTCAGCTCACTCAATAACAAGAATGATGACCTGAACCTGACGCTTCAGCACCAAAGTGCAGAGATTGAGAAGTTGAAGCAGAGACTGGCTAAATATACAAAGTATGAGCCGCTTACAAAGAAGTTGGTCGGAGAGATGCAGGCATTATATCCGGATATCTCTACAATAAGCGTATCTCCGGCAATAGAGAGCGGAAAAGACACTAATGATATTGACCGTTATATCTCTGCCGTAGTTACATTTTCAAAACAGACGTCACTCAGTAGGGAAGACCATAAGAAAATGGAGGAGTTTATAAAGAAGAGGTGTGAGGCAGATTCTGTTGTACTGATTATAAGGCACTAATGCTATTTAACATAATATAAATTGTCTGACAAATAACTAAAATTTAATACTATGGCAAAGACTACTGCTAAAAAAGCTGCTGTTAAGACGCTTAAACTAGACCACCCTGCTATTCTGGTTGTGGATATGCTCAACGACTTTGTAACCGGCGCACTTGGATGTGACCGCGGAAGAGCAATTGTCCCTGCTACTGCAAAACTTTTGGATGCTGCACGCAAGAAAGGCGTTCCTGTAATCTTTTGCAATGACTGCCACATCAAAGGCATTGACCGAGAACTGAAACTCTGGGGAGATCACGCAATTAAGGGAACCAAAGGCGCTGAGGTTATTCCTGAACTCAAACTCTGTAAAAAGGATTACGTAGTTCCGAAACGCCGTTACAGCGGTTTCTTCCAGACAGATTTGGATATTCTTCTTAAAGAACTTGGCGTTAAAACCGTTATTATGACCGGCCTGCACGCTCACATGTGCGTAAGACACACCTCTGCAGATGCATATTGCCTTGGATATGACGTAGTTGTAGCAAAAGAGGCAACAGATTCCTTTACTGAGGAGGATTACAAGATTGGTATTGCATACCTTAAAACCTGCTACGGTGCAGACGCTTACAGCAACAAGGAACTGATTGCTGCATTCTAATCTATGAGCAGAAAGAGAAATAAGGAGAAGATAATCATTGAAAATGTGAGCATTGAGGCCGTTGCCGCTGAGGGTAATGGCCTTGCTCATATAGACGGAAAGGTTCTCTTTGTACCTAAGTGCGTTCCCGGAGACGTTGTAAACGTGCAACTTACGCGTAAACGCAAAGGCTTTATGCAGGGAAACGTTATTGAAATGGTAAAGGAATCCCCCATCCGTCAAAAGCCCTTCTGTCCTCACTACGGAATTTGCGGAGGATGTACCTGGCAATCTCTTCCATACAGTAAACAGCTGGAATTCAAACAGCAGCAGGTATATGACCAACTCACCAGGATAGGGCATCTTACCCTACCCCACCTATCCCCTATCTTAGGTTCAGAGAAGACTCTGTGCTACCGCAACAAACTGGAATACACCTTCTCTGACCGTC
>CAMHRD010000142.1 GCA_946187365.1 uncultured Bacteroidales bacterium | reverse complement strand
TAGAGCATCAGCCTTCCAAGCTGAGGGTCGCGGGTTCGAACCTCGTCTTCCGCTCTAAGGCCGACGTAGCTCAGTGGTAGAGCACTTCCTTGGTAAGGAAGAGGTCACGGGTCCAATTCCCGTTGTCGGCTCTGCGCAACATAGATTATTCAAAATCATTATAAATTAATTAATTAATTTTTACATTATGGCAAAAGAAGTATTTAAGAGAGACAAACCGCATGTTAACATCGGTACGATCGGCCACGTTGACCACGGTAAGACTACCCTTACAGCTGCTATCACCAAGGTATTGGCTGAGAAGGGTTTCACCAGTGCAGATGAGGTTAAGTCTTTCGACCAGATTGACAACGCTCCAGAGGAGAAAGAGCGTGGTATAACCATCAACTCTGCTCACGTAGAGTATCAGACAGCTAACCGTCACTATGCACACGTAGACTGCCCAGGTCACGCTGACTATGTAAAGAACATGGTAACAGGTGCCGCTCAGATGGACGGTGCAATCCTCGTAGTTGCTGCAACAGACGGTCCTATGCCTCAGACAAGAGAGCACATCCTTTTGGCTCGTCAGGTAAACGTTCCTAAGATTGTCGTTTTCCTTAACAAGGTAGACCTTGTAGACGATGAGGAAATGCTCGAGCTCGTTGAAATGGAAGTTAGAGAGCTTCTTGCTTTCTACAAGTTTGACGAGAACGCTCCTGTAATCAGAGGTTCCGCTCTTGGAGCTCTTAACGGAGATCCAAAATGGGAGGAGAAGGTTATGGAGCTTATGCAGGCTGTAGACGATTACATTCCGCTTCCACTTCGTGACAACCAGAAGCCATTCCTTATGCCTATAGAGGACATCTTCTCAATTACCGGCCGTGGTACAGTTGCTACAGGTAGAATTGAGACCGGTGTTATCCACGTAGGTGATGAGGTTCAGCTGATCGGTCTTGGTGATGAGCCAAAGAAGACAGTTGTTACAGGCGTTGAGATGTTCCGCAAGCTCCTGGATGAGGGAGAGGCAGGAGACAACGTAGGACTTCTTCTTAGAGGTATTGACAAGAAAGACCTTAAGAGAGGTATGGTTGTTGCAAAACCTGGCAGCGTAACTCCTCACAAGCAGTTCCAGGCTGAGATTTACGTACTTAAGAAAGAGGAGGGTGGTCGTCACACTCCATTCAAGAACAAGTATCGTCCTCAGTTCTTCATCCGTACACTGGATGTAACAGGTGAGATTGAGCTCCCTGCAGGAACTGACATGGTTATGCCTGGCGATAACGTTACAATCAAAGTAGATCTGATCTATCCGGTAGCAATATCAGAAGGTCTCCAGTTCGCTATCCGTGAGGGTGGTAGAACAGTAGGAGCTGGTCAGGTTACCAAGATTCTTGACTAATCGCTTAAGATTTACTGGTTCTAAAATTCCCTGCCAGCCGGAAGAAATTTTGGTTCAGGGAATTTTTTAGGGACATAGTTCAAGGGTAGAATAGCGGTCTCCAAAACCGTTGATGGGCGTTCGAATCGCTCTGTCCCTGCTCCAAATAGGAATGTTACGATTCCTCTTTGGCAACCCGGAAGGCAAAAGCTTCCATTTGTCTTCCACAAAACTAGATTAAATGAGCAAAGTTGGTACATACATCAAGGAGTCTTACAAAGAGCTTACACAGAAAGTCTCCTGGCCTTCTTGGGCACAGCTTCAGAGCAGTGCTGCCGTTGTTATGGTTGCTACCGTAGTGATTGCAGCTCTTGTATTCGTAATGGACCTGGCCTTCAAGAACCTTATGACAGGAATCTACCGCTTACTTCAGTAATCTGTAACTTTTTGATTTAGAGATTATGAGTGAGCCTAAGCTTAGATGGTACATCGTAAGAGTACAAGGTGGTAAGGAGAAGAAAGTTCAGGAGTATATCCAGAAAGAGGTCCGCAGAGCGGGCAAAGAGGAGCAAGTTCCTCAGGTTCTTATCCCTACAGAAAAAGTTTATCAGGTAAAGAACGGCAAGCGAGTGCTTGTTGAGAAGATCTGTTATTCTCAATACGTATTCGTTCAGGCTGAGCTTACCGGTGAAATTCAGCACCTTATACGCGAGATTCCTTTTGTTGCAGGTTTCCTTACAAAGGAGGCCCGCTCAAAGGATACTAAGAAGGAGCCTTATCCTCTGCCTGAGGCTGAGATCAATCAGATACTTGGTAAAGTAGATGAGATGATTGACGCTGAGGAGGAGAGCGCTACTTCATTCGTTGTCGGTGAGCCGGTTAAAGTTATAGACGGTCCATTCAACGGATTTAACGGAAACATTCTGGAAATCCTGGAAGACAAGAAGAAGCTTAAGGTAGAGGTAAAGATCTTTGGAAGACCTACCACAATGGAACTTAATTTTGTTCAAGTAACTAAAGAGTAAAATTTATCAATTATGGCTAAAGAAATTGCTGCTTTGATCAAATTACAAATTAAAGGCGGTGCAGCAAATCCCTCACCACCAGTAGGACCTGCATTGGGTTCTAAGGGTGTGAATATTATGGACTTCTGCAAGCAATTCAATGCCCTTACCCAGAACAGAGCGGGCAAGACTCTTCCTGTTATCATAACCGTATTTACGGATAAGTCTTTCACCTTTGTAGTGAAGGAGCCACCTGTAGCAGTTATGATCAAAGAGGCTGCAAAGATTCAGTCAGGATCTGCAGAGAGTAACAGAAAGAAGGTTGCTAAACTCACCTGGGATCAGGTTAAGAAGATTGCAGAGGACAAGATGCCTGACCTTAACTGCTTTACCCTCAAGTCTGCTATGAGCATGGTTGCGGGTACTGCAAGAAGTATGGGTGTCACAGTTGAGGGAGAATTCCCTGCCGATGTTAAATAGATAATGCAATGAGTAAGCTAACTAAAAATCAGAAAAATATCCAGGCAAAAGTAGAGCCTGGTAAGCAGTACAGGTTGGCCGAGGCTTGCAGTTTAGTCAAGGAGACCGCCTTCACTAAATTTGATTCATCCGTGGATATAGCTATGCGTCTTGGTGTTGACCCTCGTAAGGCCAACCAGATGGTAAGAGGCGTGGTTACCCTTCCTAACGGAACAGGCAAGACAGTTAGAGTCCTTGTACTCTGTACTCCTGATAAGGAGGCTGAGGCTAAAGAGGCCGGAGCAGACTATGTTGGTCTGGATGACTACATTGAGAAGATCAAGGGTGGTTGGACAGACGTTGACGTTATTGTCTGCACCCCTTCTGTAATGGGCAAGGTCGGAATCATTGGTAGGATTCTCGGTCCGAGAGGTCTGATGCCAAACCCTAAGACCGGTACGGTTACTATGGATATCCGTGGTGCCGTTAAGGAGATTAAGGCTGGTAAGATAGACTTTAAGGTAGACAAACAGGGAATCGTATCTTCAAGCATCGGAAAAGCATCATTCACTGCAGAACAGCTTGCACAGAACGCCAGCGAATTCATCAACACTGTAGTTAAACTGAAACCTGCTGCACTTAAGGGAACTTATGTGAAGAGCGTATTCATTTCATCTACAATGGGTCCTGGCCTTGAGCTTGATATGAAGTCTATAGGTGTTGAATAATCCAAATATGAGGAGGAATTAAAATGAGGAAAGAATTAAAAGCACAGATCATTGAGGATTTGACAGCACGCATTAAGGAGAACCCTAACTTCTATGTTGCAGACATTGAGGGTCTCAATGCAGAGGCTACTGCAAAGCTCAGACGCAACTGTTTTAAGCAGAATATCAAGTTGTTGGTAGTTAAGAACACCCTCTTTGCAAAAGCATTGGAGAAGAGCGGTATTCAAGACTGCGAGCAGTTTGACGGAGTTCTGAAAGGTTCTTCTGCAATTATGTTCTCGACAACTCCTAACGGCCCTGCAAAGCTTATTAAGTCTTTCAGTGCCGCAGACGGTAAAGGCAAGCCTGAGTTCAAGGCTGCTTACGTTCAGGAGTGTCCTTACATTGGCGCCGAGAATCTGGATGCACTTTGCAACATCAAGTCTAGAGAGGAACT
>CAMHRD010000141.1 GCA_946187365.1 uncultured Bacteroidales bacterium | reverse complement strand
TTCATTAAGGTATTCCTCTCAAGTCTGCTCGGCGGCGTGCTGGGTATACTCTTCCTCATTCCTTTCAGAAAGTACTTTGTAAAGGATAAAGACGGAGAGTATCCGTTCCCGGAAGCAACCGCAACCACTCAGGTAATAAAGAGCGGAGAGGGAGATACGGGCGGTGCCAAGTTGCTTCTTATCAGCGGTTTGATTGGAGGTATATATGACTTCATAGTTGCATCCTTCGGCTGGTGGAGTGAGACAATCTACACAACTGCAACCCATTGGGGAAGTTTCATTGCAGACAAGGCAAAGGTGCTTGTTAAGTACAACGTAGGTGCAGCGGTTCTCGGATTGGGATACATCATAGGACTCAAGTATGCCTTCATAATCTGCTGTGGCTCAATGCTTGTCTGGTTTGTAATCATTCCACTGATGTCTGCCCTCTGCGGTCCTGAAACAGTCTCCTTCCTGGGAACAACCTTCAGCGGAGTTTCAGAGATGGGACCGGAGATGATCTTCAAAACCTACGCACGTCAGATTGGTATTGGCGGTATTGCAGTTGCCGGTATCATTGGAATCATCAAATCTTCCGGCGTTATAAAGTCTGCTTTTGGCCTGGCTTCCAAGAGTTTCTCAAAGAAGGGAGATGCAACCAAAGAGGAGATTAGAACTCAGAGAGACCTCAGTATGAAGATTATAGTTTGGGGTCTTCTCATTGCTCTTGCAGCAACATTCGTATTCTTCTACTTTGGAGTTATTCCGGATACCAACAAACTTTTGCTTGCAATCATTGCACTCCTGATAGTCACCATTATAGCCTTCCTCTTCACCACCGTTGCCGCAAACGCCATTGCAATTGTGGGCAGCAACCCTGTAAGCGGAATGACACTTATGACGCTGATTTTAGGCTCAGTAGTGCTGGTTGCCTGCGGTCTTAAAGGAGTGCCTGGAATGGTGGCAGCCCTCATCATAGGAGGCGTTGTCTGCACCGCACTTTCAGTTGCAGGAAGCTTTATAACAGACCTTAAGATAGGATATTGGATTGGCTCAACTCCAAAGGTTCAGGAGAGTTGGAAATTCATAGGAACACTCGTTGCCGCTGCAACCGTGGGAGGCGTTATGATTGTACTCAACAAGACTTACGGCTTTACCGGAGAGGATGCACTGGTAGCACCTCAGGCAAACGCCATGGCCGCTGTAATTGAGCCGCTTATGAGCGGACAGGGAGCACCGTGGGTACTCTATGGAATAGGCGCAGTCATTGCAATCATCCTCAACTTCCTCAAAGTTCCTTCACTTGCTTTTGCTCTCGGTATGTTTATCCCGATAGATCTTAACCTTCCTCTTCTGGCGGGTGGTGCAATTGCCTGGTACGTAGGCAGCCGCAGCAAAGACAAGGCTCTCAACGAGGCACGTGTGAACAAGGGTACACTGCTTGCCAGCGGCTTTATTGCCGGCGGCGCTCTTATGGGAGTTGTCTCTGCAATTCTGAAGTTTGCAGGCAAGGACTTCTATGCGGGAGAGTGGGCGCAAACCGGTGGTGCTCAGGCTGTAGCTATAGCAGCATACCTGCTTGTTGCAGCATTCCTGCTCTTCAGTTCTCTCAGAGCAAAGAGCATAGATGACAGTATTGACGAATAAAAAAAGAGATATGGAAAAAGTTCAAGAAAAATTTTTGAGATATGTAGGTGTATGGACAACCTCAGATCCTGAGGCTGAGTGTGCACCTTCCACAGCCCGCCAGTTAGATCTTATCAACCTACTGGCCAAGGAGTTGAAAGCTCTTAAGATAAAGGTTAAAACAACTCCTAAGGGCGTTCTTATGGCAACCGTTCCATCCAACCTTCCAAAGGGAAAGAAGGCTCCGGTAATTGGATACATTGCTCACGTAGATACCGCACCGGATGCAGAAGGAAAAGATATCAAACCGCAGATCATTCCTAACTACAACGGAAAAGATATCATTCTCAACAAAGCAAAGAAGGTAAAACTTTCAGTTGCGCAATTCCCTGAGCTCAAGGAGTATAAGGGGCAGACTCTGATTACTACGGACGGTACTACTCTGCTTGGTGCAGATGACAAAGCGGGCGTTGCAGAGATAATGTGCGCAGCAGAGTATATGGTCAACCATCCTGAATTCAAGCACGGTACAATAAAGATTGCTTTCACTCCGGATGAGGAGATTGGCAGAGGAGTTGAGAACTTCTCCGTTAAAGATTTCGGTGCGGACTTTGCCTACACCATGGACGGCGGAGCTGTTGGAGAGCTTGAGTTTGAGAACTTTAACGCAGCCTCAGCAAAGATTGAGGTACAGGGTTGTAACATCCATCCGGGTTATGCAAAGAACAAAATGATTAACGCCATCATCGTTGTCAATGAAGTTCTTTCAATGCTCCCTCCAAAGGAGAGACCGGAACACACCTGCAAATACCAGGGTTTCTTCCACGTTGTAGGAATCAACGGAACAGTTGAGAATGCAACTGCAAATCTCATCATAAGAGACCATGACACAGTTCTTTTCAACAACCGTAAAAAACTCTTTACTACCATCCAGAACAAGATGGACAAGAAGTATGGAAAGGGCGTTGTGAAGATTACCGTTAAGGATCAGTACTTCAATATGCGCAAGATTGTAGAGCCTCAGTATCACATTGTTCAGAGAGCAATAGATGCAATGAAGAAGGCGGGCGTTAAGCCAAAGATTCAGCCTATCAGAGGCGGTACAGACGGCGCAATGCTCTCATTCAGAGGCCTTCCTTGCCCTAACATCTTTGCCGGCGGACTGAACTTCCACGGCAAACTGGAGTATGTTCCAATCGAGAGCATGGAAAAAGCCGTGCAGGTAATCCTGAATATAGCCCAGGCATAAAAAAAGCCGCTTACGCGGCTTTTTTTATTGTGCTCTTTTGCTACCTGTAAATGCCTACTGCTCTGAAGTACCAGCTATTGGCGTTGGTGTAAACATATTCAAAGATAGAACTTCCAACTTTGTAATATGTACGGCCGTGGTGCAGAACAACTGTGTAGTCACTTGGCATGTCGTAGAGTATAGCTCCTTCAGGTGCGTCAACTACTTTAAGTTCGTAGCTGTTAACCTGGATGTAGAAGTTTGCGTAAGAATCCACGTAGTAGTTTCTTCTGTATCCTACAGGCTCATATTCAAAGTCTACAGGGTAGAGTGAAGATGAGATGTAAGAGATTGGAATCACGGTTCCTACAGGAGGTCTGTGAACGCCGTATACTCCGTCTGCGTAATTGTACCAAACTCCGTCCCAGAAGTAGAGCATAAGCCCTGCAATTGAGATGTGGTAGTGGTGCTTTGGAAGAACCCTGTAGTAACGTCCGTAATCGTAGTATACGTGTACCGGTGCAGGACGATGGATTGTGCGGCCATCGCGGAACGGATTGTAACCAAGGTGACGGTTAGGGTTGTTGCGGTCATACTTTGGAGTAGGATCCTTGTGAATCTTGTGGTCCTTGTGAACTTTGTGGGCGTCATGGCCGTCTTTTGGAGCCTTGTAGGTTGGACGACGGTCCTCAGGACGGTTTACGTTGCCGCTTCCCGGGCGGTTGTTGGTAACGTTTCCGTTGTTGTGATTACCGTTGTTACGGTTGTCATTGTTAGGACGGTTAACGTTAATGCCGCTTTGGGTTCTGACATTACCCATGTGGTCATTGTAGTTACGACCTTTGTTCACGTTGTTCCCTCTGTTACCTGAAGAGTGATTGCGGTCCGGGGCCGGAGTCATCTTCTTCTGAGAAGGAGCAGCTTTCATCGTAGCAGATCCACCGGAAGTATTCTTCCTAGTTGAGGACTGTGCAACTGCCTCAGTGGCAGTAGATACCATAAATGCGGCTGCAACTATTGCAACTAATGCATTGTAAAGTCTGTTAGTTCTCATAATTATTAGTTTTTGAGGGTTAATACTTTGTATTAAAGGATAGCAAAGGCCTTGCCACCCATTCCATTCGCCCATCAAAAGGCACTATTTACCTATGAATACCCTATTTGTAAAGGTAGTATGGTTTGCTCTTCTCTTTGAA
>CAMHRD010000140.1 GCA_946187365.1 uncultured Bacteroidales bacterium | reverse complement strand
TAGAAATCATCTCCAAAGAGGGCCTTGTACCACTTGGCGGTTGCGCGGGCCTCCTCAACGTTTCCGCGTAAAAGAGCCTGAGGAATCTCACCCGCCAGACAGGCGCTGCAGCAGATAAGGTTGTTATGATATTTCTCCAGAACCTCACGGTCTATTCTTGGACGGTTGTAAAAACCCTCCACATAGCCTATTGAGGTGAGTTTCATGAGGTTGTGATAACCATCAATGTTTTTTGCAAGAAGAATCAGATGGTATGCGCTGCGGCGGTCAGTATATTTTTTCTTTATATGACGGCTCTCCGGCGCAACGTAAACTTCACAACCAATTATTGGCTTAAGAGTCTTACCGCTCTTCTCCTCCGCCTTTTTAACGGTCTCAAGAAAATCCGGTACACCATACATGACTCCGTGGTCTGTAAGAGCAATAGCAGGCATACCATACTCTATGGCTTTTGCTGCATACTCTTCCACCTTACCCATTCCGTCCAGAATGGAGTAATGACTGTGAAGATGAAGGTGTACAAACGGCAGACTCATAATCTCTTACATTAATCAATCAAACACTTTCCTGTCATCTCTTTTGGCTGATGAATATCCATCAGACGCAGAATTGTTGGGGCAATATCACACAGCCTTCCGTTCTCAACTTTCTTAACGTCATCATCCACAACAATGAACTGAACCGGGTTGAGAGAGTGAGCGGTGTTAGGAGAACCGTCCGGATTAACCGCATAATCTGCATTGCCGTGGTCTGCAGTAATAAGCACGGAATAACCGTTCTCTCTTGCCGCTGCCACGACCTTACCAACCAAACAGTCTATGCACTTAACCGCCTTTTTTATTGCTTCATACACACCCGTATGGCCAACCATATCACCATTTGCAAAGTTGAGAATAATCATATCCTCTTTTTTACTCTCGATGGCTTTTATGAGTTTCTCTGCAACCTCCGGAGCGCTCATCTCCGGCTGCAAATCGTATGTTGCAACCTTAGGTGATGCAACCAAAATCCTGTCCTCATTTTTGAACGGCTCCTCTCTTCCGCCGTTGAAGAAGAAGGTAACGTGAGCATATTTTTCCGTCTCCGCAATTCTCAACTGATTTTTGCCCGCATTTGCAACAACCTCACCCAAAGTATTTTGCACGTGCTCCTTATCAAAGAGAATATGCAAACCCTTAAACTCGTCATCATACGGTGTAAGGCAGCAGTAGTAGAGCGGAATGGTATGCATTCCCATCTCCGGCATATCTTTCTGAGTAAGAACACTTGTCATCTCACGCGCCCTGTCATTGCGGAAGTTGAAGAAGATAACCGCATCATTTTCTCCTATTGTTGCAACAGGTCTCCCCTCTTTGTCTCTTATGGAAACCGGCTTAATAAACTCATCTGTAACACCCTCATTGTATGAGGCTTGAATAGCCTCTGTGGCAGACGTAAACTGTGCCCCCTTGCCCTCAACTAAAAGATCATAAGCCTCCTTAATTCTCTCCCATCTTTTATCTCTGTCCATTGCATAAAATCTTCCGCAAACAGAGGCAACCTTACCGCAACTCTTTGCTATATGCTCCTCCAACTCTGCAACAAATCCCTTACCGCTTCTTGGGTCAGTATCTCTTCCGTCCATAAAACAGTGAACAAAAACTTTACTCAATCCGCACTCTTTTGCAGTATCCAAAAAGGCAAACAGATGCTCCAGAGAACTGTGAACTCCGCCGCGAGAAACAAGGCCCATCAGATGCAGTGCATGTGCCTGATTTTCACCATTTCCGCGGGCATATTCAAAGACACCCTTAATCTCTTTGTTCTCAAGCATTTTCTTCTCTCTGCACACCTTGTTAATCTTAACAAGATCCTGGTAAACCACCCTGCCGGCACCAATGTTCAGGTGACCAACCTCGGAGTTTCCCATCTGCCCATCCGGAAGACCTACATCTTCACCGCACGCCATAAGTTCCGAGTGCGGAAACTTTGCTCTCAGCGCATCTATATTTGGTTGACCCTGAGTAAATATTGCATTTGAGGAATCCTCTTTTCCAATTCCCCATCCGTCCAAAATCATTAATAAAACTTTCTTTCCCATCTCTCTTAACTTATTAAAGAAAAATCAATTGTTTTCTGCTCCAGTGAAGCACGTTCAACCTTCACCGTAACACGGTCTCCCAGAGTATATTTTTTGCCGGAAGATTTGCCTTTAACACTGTATGTCTTCTCATCAAACTGGTAGTAATCATCCTCCAGCTCTCTGAGAGAAATCATACCCTCAATCTTCTCCGGTTCTATCTGAACATAGAGTCCCCACTCGGTAACTCCGCTGATTGTTCCCTCATAAATCTTCCCAATCCTCTCCTTCATATACTCCGCCATCTTGTACTTTATGCTGGCTCTTTCAGCCTCAGTAGCAACCTGTTCGCGCTGAGAGGAGTGCAGACAGTACTCTTCATACATCTGCTTGTCTGCACTCTTTTCTCCCGATAGATAACGGGAGAGAAGGCGGTGAACCATCATATCCGGATATCTTCTGATTGGAGAAGTGAAGTGTGTATAGTATTGGAATCCAAGTCCGTAGTGGCCTATGTTGTTTGTTGAATACTGAGCCCTGGCCATACATCTTAACGCCAGAAGTTCAATGGTATCACACTCCGGCTTTCCTCTCAATTGCTCAACAAGTTTGTTCAGAGACTTTGCAAGCTGCTTAGGAGTATCTGCCGCCTCCATCTTGTAACCAAAGTGTTTAACAAAGGTCTTGAGCTCTGCAACCTTCTCCATATTAGGCTCATCGTGAATACGATAGACAAACGTAGGAGCCTCTTTTCTTATCTCTTTTGTTACGTGAGTTGCAACCGCTTTGTTTGCCAGAAGCATAAACTCTTCAATAAGCCAGTTGGCAGATTTGGTAACCTTCTGAACAACATCAATAGGTTTACCGGTCTCATCTACAACAACCTTCATTTCAGGTCTTTCAAAGCTTATAGAACCCGCTTTGAATCTCTTTTTCCTGAGCACCGTTGCAATCTTATGAAGTTCAAGTACTGCTGTAACAACCTCAGCAGAAGGTGTTTCCCCTTCCGGCATCACAGGAGTGTAATCTTTCATATCACCCTCTCTGTCTATAATCTGCTGCGCCTCTTCGTATGCAAAACGGAAAGAGGAGTTAATTACCGTGCGTCCGAACCACTGCTTCAAAACCCTTGCAGATGAGTCCATTTCAAAGATTGCAGAGAAGCAGAGCTTATCCTCGTTAGGGCGCAGTGAACAGAGGTTGTTTGAGAGCGCTTCCGGAAGCATAGGTATGGTTCTGTCTACAAGATAGACGCTGGTGGCTCTGGCGTAAGCCTCTCTGTCCAACAGCGTTTTAGGCTTAACGTAGTAAGAGACGTCCGCAATGTGAACACCTATCTCAAAGTTGCCGTTTTCCAGCACTTTAAATGAGACCGCATCGTCAAAATCCTTAGCGTCTGCAGGGTCTATTGTAAAGATGCACTCCTTGCGCAAATCTCTTCTTCCCTCCAGATCCGCCTTTGTAATCTTAACAGGAATCTTTGAAGCCTCGGCCTCAACCTCAGCAGGGAACTTGTAAGGAAGACCGTACTCTGAGAGAATGGCGTGCATCTCCGTGTTGTTGTCTCCCGGTTTTCCCAGCACATCAACAATCTCACCCACAGGAGTTTGGAAACCTCGCGGAAAATCCTTCACCAGTGCCGCAACCTTAAGTCCCTGCCACTCTTTCTTTACGCTCTCAACAGGAACCTCAATATCATACGGCATGCTCTTGCTTTCAATAATTACCCAAGCGTGTTTACCTGAAATCTGAAGAATGCCAACGTAAGGTCTTGTGCTTCTTTGAACTATGGCAATAACCTCACCCTCCTTACCTTTTGCCTGATCCGGCTTTGTAATGGCAACTCTTACAGTGTCATTATTAAGAGCGCCTCTGAGTTTTCCTATAGGAATAAAAACATCTTCCCTCTCATCTTTCTTAGGAATAGCACTATTCCCCTCTTTTGGCGCCAGTCTTACAAATCCGTATCCTCCCGATGCAATCTCAAGTAACCCCTCAACCTCTTCACAAACCCTGTGAGATCGGAAGAGCGTCGTGTAGGGAAA